>NZ_JBHTLT010000021.1:0-33579 GCF_042679045.1 Sporosarcina contaminans
GATGCGCAGCGCATTGGGGTGTCGATTTCACTCGATCAGTCAGTCACGTGCTGAAGCACGCTCCTTCCTTCTCTCCTTCATCTCCTACCACTGCACTACACCTCGACCACCAGCCGGCTTGCGATACGCAGCACATTGGGGCGTCAGCTTCAGTCGTTCGGTCGGTCACGTGCCAAAGCACGCTCCCTTCCTCTCTTCTTCGCTTCCTACCACTGCACTACGTCTCGCCAACCTCTACAACTTTCTATAATAGAAAGAAGCACTTATGAGAAATTCGAATAGCTCGAGTTTCTTGCTGGCATCTTGTTAAGATGTCAATTTTGAATCCGAAGATTCGTTTTGTCTCTTCCGCCGACGGGGTCGGCTTTGAGACTTTATTTGTTGACNCGACTTCGTTTCAGAAGCGACTTCTCTAATTTATCATCGACTCTATTAGGAGTCAAGGACTTTTTTAATTTCTTTTTCGCTTGTTTGCGACGCGCTTTTCATTAGCTGTCCAAGCGACGATTATTATAATAGCATGAGGGTATTTAAAGAGTCAACATACTTTTTTAAAAAAACTTATGTTTTTTCACCTTTTGTATAGAAAATGCTTATACTGCAAGGTTATAAAGACCTCAACCTGAAGTTCAAGTGTGAGGTCTTTGCTTCACTTTGTAATCTCGATGGAACACCAGTTCATTTTTCGATTCACTTTGCACAATTTGGATAAAGCCCTTTTCAATCAAAAATTCGACTAGGTTTTCTAAATCAATTGAGTACATTCGTAATTCTTCATGCTCATGCAGTTCTTGTATTGTCCAATGTTCCTTCGTTTCCATTACTTCTAAAATATGCTGCGCTCCATCCGCTGTCCGATTATGGATAAAAAACTCGCTTGCTAAAAACAATAGTTTCAGTTTCTTTTCTAACGGTTCTTCACTCATAATCAATTCTTCATATAGTTTGTATATCGCTGGATCAATTCTTTTCACTTGTGCCCATACAGTTACTTCTGGAGAAAAACCTTTTTCAATGACTGTTAATCTGGCCAGATAATGAAGGGACTGAATTGCATGGTGATATGCGTCCATATAATTTTTCTGTTCGAAAAAATTCTTTCCTTCCATATAAGCTCTAACCAATCTTGCAAGCTCGATCCCCATTTTAATTTTCCTACCATAAAACGGGTATTCCTTCAGTTCATTTTTCAAACCTTCCACGAATTCATTTCTATCGAAAAAGATTTTTCCGTAAAATAGCCAGTCAACAACTTTTCTTCTCGTGCCTAAAAGCAGCCACTTCCTTAGTTGTTTTTCATTAATTACATGCATTGCGGCTTTGCCTTCACCGTCTGTATAGTGTTTCGTATATATAGGCACCTCGTCATTTGAAGTGATAATCAAAAGGATTTCATCAAATGTATCTGTTATCGGATCTCCATCATCCCGCTTTTCAACTAAGATGACCCCTAATGTTTCTGGAGAACTCGCACGCTCTTGGTAAATCGGTCTAAGTATTTGTTCCATAACAACACCTCCTAAATCTATCTTTTCGACAGCCGATTTGAAAAATCCTTCACAGGAAACTTCTAAAATAGGATGTCGATACATTTTGTGCTATATTGGTTGAGGAACAGATCGTATAGATAGGAAAGTTCGATTATGTACCACTCTAAGGAGGATTTTCAATGAAACCTTACAAAAATAAAATAAACAGGATCCGCACATTTGCATTATCCCTTATATTCATCGGAGTAGTCATTATGTATATCGGCATTTTCTTCCGAAGTAATCAATTCATAATGCTTGCCTTTATGGTTTTAGGTGTTCTTGCAATAGTGGGAAGCACAGTCGTCTATGCTTGGATCGGTTTGCTATCGACAAAAGCAATACAGATCATCTGTCCAAGTTGTGGCAAGCAAACAAAAATGTTAGGTAGAGTTGATATGTGTGGGCATTGCCGTGAACCTTTAACATTAGATCCTTCGTTGGAAGGAAAAGAGTTCGATGAAGCTTACAATCGACCTAAGAAAAAAGAAAACAAAAAGTAAAAACGGGACCCTGTCATTTACAGGGGCCCGTTTATTTTGCCTTTGCAGATTGCGCCGTACATTCCGGACATATGCCGTATACTTCCAAACGATGGGAAGTAACTTCAAACCCAGTCACATGGGAAGCCAAATGCTCGACTTCTTCAAGCCCCGGATGATGAAAATCAACAATCTTGCCACATTCATTGCAAATGATATGGTAATGATCATGTGTCACAAAATCGAAACGGCTCGACGCATCGCCATAGGTAAGTTCCTTGACAAGCCCCGCATTCCGGAAGACACGAAGATTATTGTAAACAGTCGCTACACTCATATTTGGAAAGTCAGATTCAAGCGCCTTATATATTTCATCAGCAGTAGGATGCGTTTCGGAAGAAATAATGAATTCTAATATGGCATGTCTTTGTGGTGTTATTCGCACACCACTTTCCTTCAATGTGACCAGCGCGTCTTTCAATGCTACTTCAGACATCGCCAACACTCCAATCCGTAAAGATTATCTCTTTATAATGATTATAATCAGTTTACTAAGAAAGATGCTGATTTGTCAACATAAGTACTGTTTTCAAGCTTCTCAAATACTTTTCGCTACCATTCCACAAATACTTAATATCCTTTTTCAGCATCGATGCCATTCTTCATGTCTTTCTCACCCGCAATCCATTTCCTCAAGTTATAAGTAAAAATCTCAAGAGATCTCTCTATATATTTTCCTGAATGACTTGAAATATGCGGTGAAACAGTTACATTAGGCAAATCCCAAAGTAAACTGCTTTCCGGGAGCGGTTCATTCTCAAAAACATCCAATACCGCATGTGCTATCAAATTTTCTTGCAATGCTGAAACAATTATTTCTTCACTAACAAGATCGCCTCTGCCGAAGTTCATGAAAACAGCTGTCTCTTTCATCGCTTTAAAATGTTCCTCTGTCCATAAACCTTTCGTTTCTTTCGTGCTCGGCAAAACTGAAATGACGTAATCAGCATGAGGAAGCCGTTCCAATAGTGCATCAAACACAATCATTTCATCTATAAATTCGGCTTGTCTTCCCGAACGATTGCAACCGATCGTTTTCACCC
Source organism: Sporosarcina contaminans (assembly GCF_042679045.1). Classification (NCBI taxonomy): domain Bacteria; kingdom Bacillati; phylum Bacillota; class Bacilli; order Caryophanales; family Caryophanaceae; genus Sporosarcina; species Sporosarcina contaminans. Next base: position 3,115 of record NZ_JBHTLT010000021.1, read on the forward strand.
CGAATGCTTGCAGTAACCTTCCGATTTCTGAACCGATTGCACCTGGTCCTAAGATCAATGCCGTAGAACCTCGCAATTCCTTAAGTCGGATTCGTGTATTCCAATCTTTCCGTTCTTGCTGCTTATACAAAGCCAATAATCCTCGGCATAATGACAGTATATGGGCTAAGACCGATTCCGCCATCGGAGTTTTGTGTATGCCGCTTACATTCGTCACAACAATGCCGCGATCAGCCATTTCCAAAAGCGGCATTTGATCCACCCCAGCGGATGCGACCATTACCCATTTCAATGATTTTGCACGTTCCAAGATAGCGTTATCAATATCTTCCCCATATGTGACGATTACTTCGTATTTTTCTATGTTCGTTTCTCGTATATCCTTTGTGAACGAAAACTGGATCGACGGAAAATCCGATCTCAATTGCGCTATCTGCTCGTCTTTTATTTTAAATGTGAATAAAATATCCATTTGTCCACCCGCTTCATCATGAGTTTGTCAATTGGCGCAACGTGTTCAACACTTCCTCTATATGACCGTTCACCTTTACTTTTCTCCACTCTTTAACAACCGTCCCCGTTGGGTCAATTAAAAATGTAGAACGCTCAATGCCCATATATTCTTTACCGAACATCTTTTTCATTTTCCATACGCCATAGCGCTCTGCCACTTCTTTATTTTCATCTATTAATAAGGAGAATGGCAGTCCTTTCTTTTCAATGAACTTCCTATGAGACTCTTCACTATCTGGACTGACGCCTAAAATAACTGCGTTCAAATCTGAGAAATCCTCATGTGAATCTCTAAAATCACATGCTTGTGTCGTACAGCCAGGCGTTAAATCTTTCGGGTAAAAATAAAGGACAACGTATTTTTTTCCTTCAAAATCCGTTAAAGAGACGATTTCCCCATTTTCATTTGGCAAAGAAAATTGCGGCGCTTTCATTCCTTGAAGTTGTTCCATGCTTAATTCCTCCCATGTTTTCTTTTTTCCATCGTACCGAAGAGGAGCCCTACTTTCAATTTCTTTGGCGTATTGCACATATTTTGTTTAAAATAGAGAATGTAACGATTTGATCGGAGGAATTTACATGAATAGAACAAAGTCAGAACAAATTTATGCAGAAGCATGCGAACATATAGTAGGCGGAGTAAACAGCCCTTCAAGAGGATATAAAGCTGTCGGCGGTGGTGCGCCTACAGTCATGGAACGTGCGGAAGGCGCATATTTTTGGGACGTGGATGGAAATAAATATATCGATTATTTAGGAGCATATGGCCCGATCATTACTGGTCATGCTCACCCACATATAACAGAAGCGATAACGAAAGCTGCACAAACTGGCGTTCTTTACGGAACACCGACACCCCATGAAGTGAAATTTGCAAAAATGATTAAAGAAGCGATCCCTTCATTAGATAAAGTGAGATTTGTCAACTCGGGGACAGAAGCAGTCATGACAACGATTCGGGTTGCTCGCGCTTATACTGGCCGTACAAAGATCATGAAATTCGCAGGTTGCTATCACGGCCATTCGGATCTTGTTTTAGTAGCTGCCGGCTCTGGCCCAGCAACATTAGGAACGCCGGATTCTGCAGGTGTTCCAGCTTCCATTGCAGAAGAAGTCATTACGATTCCATTCAACGACTTGGAAACGTACAAACAGGCAATGGAAAAATGGGGAGATGAGCTTGCTTGTATCTTAGTGGAACCGATTGTAGGGAACTTCGGAATTGTTGAACCGAAAGAAGGCTTTTTAGAATTGGTTCATCGTCTTGCGAAAGAAAAAGGTGCACTCATTATTTACGATGAAGTAATTACTGCGTTCCGTTTCCACTACGGAGCTGCTCAAACACTATTAGGAACTTCACCTGACCTAACTGCATTCGGCAAAATTATTGGTGGCGGCTTGCCGATCGGTGCATACGGCGGTAAAAAAGAGATTATGGAAACTGTCGCACCTTTAGGCCCCGCGTACCAAGCGGGAACAATGGCAGGCAATCCGGCGTCCATGTTATCTGGAATTGCCTGTTTGGAAGTATTGCAGCAACCGGGCATTTATGAAGAGATGGATCGTTTAGGCGCCATGTTAGAAGATGGCATTTCCCGTCTTGCAGAACAATATGGTATTACGATGACGATTAACCGTCTCGGTGGAGCGCTTACTTTATTTTTCACAGATGAAGTAGTGGAAAACTATGAGCAAGCCGAGAAAACCGACGGAGAGATTTTTGGTAAATTCTTTAAGCTAATGCTTGAAAACGGTATTAACCTTGCGCCATCCAAATACGAAGCTTGGTTCTTAACAATTGCCCATACTGAGGAAGATGTGAAACAAACATTGAAAGCAGTCGAAAATTCATTCAGCAAGCTGCAAGCTTTACTCTGAAATTGTAAACTTTATTGATCACGCAAGAAGTCCTTACAAATCATCATTTATTTAAGAAAGGATAATCCTATGAAACTTGGTGCCCGCATCTTTAAAACGGGTATTGCAATTGTATTCGCCCTGTTCATTGCACAGTTGCTGAACTTGCCAAATCCAGTATTTGCCGGTATTGCAGCGATTTTTGCGATTCAGCCTTCTATTTACCGGTCCTATTTAACGATCATTGAACAAATCCAAGGAAATTTGATCGGGGCCATAACGGCCATCCTATTTGTTTTATTGTTTGGACACCAATTGGTCGTTGTTGGGTTGGCTGCAATGATCATTATTTTAATCATGTTAAAATTAGGGCTTGAGAAGTCAATATCATTAGCCCTTGTCACAATGATTGCGATCATGGAAATAAAAGGAGACGCGTTTCTGTCCTTCGCATCTCTTCGCTTCGTAACGATCGTCATCGGTGTTGTTGCATCATTTGTCGTCAATTTACTTTTCATGCCGCCGAAATATGAAACAAAATTGTTCCAAGCGATTCATCAAACACAAGATGAGATCATTCGATGGATACGCTTAGCCGGCAGACAGGCTTCCGAACATGTCGCTACTAAAAAGTCGCTCGACAAGCTAAAAGAACGGCTAACACATATCGATCAGCTCTATCTTTTATTTAAGGAAGAGCGAAGTTATTTCAAAAAGAATACTTTGGCAAAAGCGAGAAAGTTAGTTGTCTACAGGCAATTGATTGCCACTTCCGAGAGCAGCTATGAAGTATTGAATCGACTTCATAAGTTTGAAAACGAACTAATCAATTTGCCGGAACATTTCAGAATGATGATCCAAGAACGTTTAGATGTCCTGTTGACGTATCATGAACAAATCCATTTGAAGTTCGTCGGTAAATTAAAGGCGGAAAAGATGGGCGATACGACAGCAGACGAATTCATCCAACGACAAGAAGTGATGGAGATTTTCGTCAAAGAAATCGCCTTAACGAAGGAAGAAGAGGAATTTTCTGCATACCATTTATTGCATGTTCTATCGGCAATTTTGAATTATGAAGAACAATTAGAGCATCTTGACCGCTTAATCATTTCTAACCAAAGAAGGCATGGCTATCAAGTGAGTGATGAGTTGCAGGACGAAATTTATTAATAAAACCTCGAAGCTAAAGAAATGCATAAGCTTCGAGGTTTCTTTTTAATTTTTCATTTTTGGATCTAATGCATCCCGCAGTCCATCCCCCATCAAGTTAAATCCTAAGACGGTCAACATAATAGCGAGACCCGGAAAAATCATCGTCCATGGAGCTGATTGAAGATAAGACTTCGAATCCGCCAACATTTTCCCCCACTCTGGGGCAGGGGCTTGCGCACCAAGACCTAAAAATCCTAATGCTGCCGCTTCAAGGATTGCAGTTGCAACAGCAAGTGTTCCCTGCACAATTACCGGAGCCATAGAGTTCGGCAATATATGCGAAAATAAAATCCGTGCATCTTTCATACCAATTGCTTTGGCAGCTGTAATATATTCATCCTCTTTTATGCTCAACACTTTTGAACGAATTAACCTTCCAAAGTTCGGCACGTTAATGATCGCAATTGCAATGAGCGCGTTCTCAAGTCCTGGCCCCAACACAGAAACGATTGCAATCGCTAACAATATTGAAGGAAAGGCCAACATAATATCAAAAATTCGTGAGATGATCATATCGACCCAGCGTCCGTAATAGCCAGCGATAATTCCTAATATACTTCCAACAATAACTGACGCGATGACGGAGAAAAATCCGACTGACAAGGAAATACGTGCCCCATAGATGATTCTCGAAAGAATATCCCTTCCAAAGTCATCCGTCCCTAACCAATATTGCGCTGAAGGAGGAAGCAAACGATCCGATTGCAACTGATCGTTAAGACCTTCTTTAGCAATTAGAGGTGCAAAGACTGCTAACAGGATGAAGAAAAGGACGATGATTGCACCGACGACGGCTACTTTATTCTTGCTGAAACTTCGCCACGCTTCCCGCCAAGGACCAGCTGTCTTTTCAATTTCTACTTCTGCGATTCCATCCACTTTTGGTGTAAACTCAGACATATCCGTCCCCTCCCCTCTCAGTCATATTTGATCCTCTTATCAATAAATCCATAAAGTAAATCGACGATGAGGTTAATCATGACGAATATAAATGCAACTACTAAAATACCTGATTGAATGACAGGGTAGTCTCTGAAATTGATCGCTTCGTATATATACCTTCCGATTCCTGGCCATGCAAAAATTGTTTCAGTTAATATTGCACCGCCTAACAACATGCCCATTTGCAAGCCGATTACTGTAAGGACAGGGATAACAGCATTTTTAAACGCATGCTTGTAAACAACCCAAAACATTTTTTGTCCTTTCGCACGAGCAGTGCGAATATAATCGGAGCGCATAACTTCTAACATGCTCGACCTCGTCATTCGTGCAATAATTGCCATCGGTATCGTAGCCAATGCGATCCCCGGCAACAAAAGATGCCTGATCACTTGCAAAAACTGATCGAACCTTCCTTGTATTAACGTATCGATTAAATACAGATGGGTGATTGCCTGAACGGGATCCCTCACCGGATCGCGGCCGTTTGTCGGTAGCCATTGAAACTCAATCGCAAATGCCCATTGCCCTAACAATCCTAACCAGAAAATCGGCATAGAAACACCGACTAACGCCAAAATCATTGCAATATAATCAAACCAGGAGTTTTGGAACCAAGCAGAAATAATACCAGCATTTATACCAATAACTACTGCAATAATAATTGCAAATAATGCAAGTTCAATCGTTGCGGCAAGATGTGGCCATATTTCATCTGCGACAGGCATTCTTGTGCGCATCGACTCTCCTAAATCACCCTTAAAAATTCCTCCTAAATAGAGAAAGAATTGTATGTACCATGGTTTATCTAATCCTAATTTCGCATTCATTGCAGCTACCGCTTCTGCAGTCGCTTGCTGTCCTAATATAACTTGAGCTGGGTTTCCGGGAATCGCCCGAATCATCATAAATACAATAAAAGCCATTCCCAATAGTACAGGAACAAGCTGAAGCAATCTTCTTCCAATATAATTCAGCATTTTCTCACCTCGCCCAATCTGTACTAATAAAAAATACGAATTCCGAAAATCAATAAAAGGGGGGAATCAGAAGACCTCCCCCCTTCATATTATTGATAGGTGAAAAGTGAAACGATCAATCGTTATTCAAATTCTACCTTTGACAATAAATCCGATCCCGTTGGATGTGGTTTAAAGCCCGTCAGATTTTTTGTCGCCGCTAATAAAGGCGTAGAGTGTGCGATCGGAACCCATGGCGCTTCTTCATGGATGATTTCCTGCGCTTTTTTATACATTTCAATCCGTTTGTCTTCATCTACTTCCGATTGAGCCGCGATGAACAAATCATGCATTTCATCGTTTTTGAAGTACGTATAGTTGTTGCTGCCGATATTGTCTTCATCCAATAAGACGTACAAGAAGTTATCGGCATCTCCGTTGTCCCCAGTCCAACCTAACATGAAGGCATCCGCTTCACCTTTGCTCGCCTTATCAAGGTAAGTAGCCCACTCATAGGAAACGATATTTGCTTTTACCCCGATATCGGCAAGGTTGCTTTGGATCACTTCTGCAACTTTTGCACCGTCTGGCATGTATGGACGTGGAACAGGCATTGCCCATAACTCCATCTCAAATCCATCCGGGAAGCCCGCTTCTGCAAGCAATTCTTTCGCTTTTTCAGGATTGTACTCATATCCTTCAATTTCATCGTTATACCCTGAGATTGATGAAGGCATCGGGTTTTTCGCGATGTCCGCACGCCCTTCGAAGAATGACTCGATAATCGCTTCTTTATCAATTGCATAGTTAATCGCTTGGCGGACTTCCTTTTTATCGAATGGCGGACGGGTTACAGTAAGCCCTAAGTAACCAACGTTCATGGACGGGCGTTCGATCAATTGCAGCTTATCGTCTGCTTCAATCTTTTCACCATCCGCTGGGTTAATGCCATCAGCAAGGTCGATATCTCCCGCAATCAAAGCATTGAGACGCGCCGAGTTGTCTGGGATTGACTTAAAGATGACTTTATTCAATTTCGGCAATCCTTCTTGCCAATAATCATCGAATTTCTCAATTGTAATCGTATCGTTCGCTTTCCACTCTACAAATTTGAATGGACCTGTTCCGACAGGGTTCCGCTCAAATTGATCATCGCCCTTTTCAAATGCTGTCGGGCTTGCAATTGCAAACATGCTCATCGCAATATTTTTCAGGAAAGGAGCTTGCGGGCGCTTCAATTTAATAACGACCGTATAATCTCCATCTGCAGTCACCGATTCGATAACATGCCCTTCATCCCCTTTAAACCCTCCGAACATCGAGTTGTAGTAAGGGAACTTTTCAGCATCGCCATTCGCCCAGCGTTCGAAGTTTTTAACGACAGCTTCCGCATTGAAATCCGTACCATCGTGGAACTTGACGCCTTCACGCAATTTGAACGTGTACGTCAAACCGTCTTCCGTGTTCCATTCTTCCGCAAGCCCTGGCTGAACCGTCGTGTCTTCCTCTCCAAAATTCAATAACGTTTCAAATATGTTCACTGTTACTTTAAATGTTTCTCCTTCAGTAACCCTAGACGGGTCGAGTGAAGTGGAATCTCCCCCACGTCCAAAGACTAACGTATCGCTTTTGCCTTCCCCGCTACTGCCTTCACTGCCGCATGCGGCTAAAATCGCAGATAAGCTTAGAAGCAACATGAACGCAATCGTCCACATTCCCCTTTTTTTCATATTGACCCCTCCAATTGTTTTATATCATCGTCGACCTGCTCCGTATATAAATGACAGGCGACAGAATGACCTTTTGAATGATCGACTAGTTTCGGCACCACTTTCGTGCAAATATCCATTTTGAATGGACAGCGCGTATGGAAAGTGCAGCCTGTTGGAGGATTGGCTGGATTCGGTATATCCCCCTCGATCGGTATTTGCTCTTTTTGATAGTCTGGATCAGGTACAGGCACGGCAGAAAGCAGCGCCTGTGTATATGGGTGCAAAGGTTTGTCATACAATTGCTCGCTATCCGCAATTTCAACCATCTTGCCCAAATACATGACGCCCACCCGATCACTAATATGACGCACTACCCCTAAATCATGGGCGATGAAAATGTACGTCAAATTGAACTCCTTCTGCAAATCTTGCATCAGATTCAATACTTGTGCTTGAATCGAAACATCTAACGCGGAAACCGGCTCATCCGCAATGATCAATTTCGGATTTGTCATCAACGCTCTGGCAATGCCGATGCGCTGTCTTTGCCCTCCACTGAATTGATGTGGATACCGTTTCGCGTGGAACTCGCTCAAGCCAACAATCTCTAAAAACTCGCGCACTTTTCTTTTTCGTTCCTTTTGGTCTTTCACGCCATGGACGATGAGCGGTTCTTCCAATATCTTTCCGATTGTATGGCGCGGATTCAAGGACGCATAAGGGTCTTGGAAAACCATTTGAATATCCCGTCTCGTTTTCCTCATTTCTTCAGAGGACAAGGATGTTAAACTTTTACCATCGAATTCCACTTCCCCTTCGGTAGGTTCAAGCAGCCTCATCAGAACTCTGCCAGTCGTAGATTTACCGCATCCACTTTCCCCTACGATGCCAAGCGTTTCCCCTTCATTTACGTAAAATGAAACATCATCGACCGCCTTGACATAGCCAACCGTTTTCCCGAATAAACCTTTTTTAACAGGAAAATGCTTTTTTAAATTTTCAACTTTCAACAACGGCTTTGTGCTCATCTTCTTTCACCCTTTCTTCGTCGTATAAGAAACATCGGGTCTGATGAACATCTGCAGTTTGATACAGTTCAGGATCCTCTTTCTTACATCGGTCGAAAGCAAATTCACAACGCGCCGCAAACCTGCAACCGCTTCTGATCGAACCCGGTTTCGGAACATTGCCCGGTATGGAGTAAAGACGATCTTTCTTTTCTCTCATATCAGGCACCGATTGGATGAGCCCCTTAGTATATGGATGCTGGGGATTATCAAAGATTTCCTTCGTAGGAGCTTCTTCAATTACCTGTCCCGCATACATAACAATGACTCGCTTGCATGTCTCTGCGACGACTCCTAAGTCATGCGTAATCATCAATATCGCTGTTCCAAATCGATCATTCAATTCCTTCATTAATTTTAGAATTTGGGCTTGAATCGTCACATCGAGCGCTGTAGTTGGTTCGTCGGCAATCAAAATTTTTGGATTGCACACTAACGCCATTGCGATCATGACACGTTGCCTCATCCCACCAGACAATTGATGGGGATACTCTTTCAATAATTCATCAGCACGAGGCAAACCAACCAATTTCAACATTTCGACAGCCCGATCAGCTGCTTGCTTCTTCGACCATCCTTTTTCATGGAGCAAGATGGCCTCGATCATTTGATTGCCAATTGTAAAAAGTGGGTTTAAGGACGTCATCGGCTCTTGGAAAATCATCGCAATATCATTTCCTCTTATTTGCCGCATCTGCTTTTCAGATAGATGAACGAGGTTTTTCTCATCATATAAAATTTCCCCGCCGACAATTTTTCCGGGAGGGTTCGGTACAAGCCCCATTATGGAAAGCGATGTCACACTCTTTCCACATCCCGACTCCCCTACAATGCCCAATATTTCTCCTTCTTCAAGATGGAAGTCTACATGGTCTACTGCAGGCACCTCTCCATCATCCGTAAAAAAGGTAGTCTGCAAATCTTTTACTTCAAGAACACGTTTTCCTATCATCAGATCACCTTTTTTATTATTTTCTGAAACAGTAGATAATACCTATTATACTTTCAATTCTTTAAAACGCAATAATAAAAAAACTATCGGAAGCATTTCCGATAGTTTGGTAATTATTCTATTAAAATCCTTGAACTTGGAAAAGGTTATAATATACACCTTTCTTCTCCATTAACTGTTCATGGGTTCCCGTTTCCTGCAATTCACCGTGCTCAATAACAAATATTTTATCGGCATGAGTAATCGTCGATAAACGATGGGCGACAATGATCGTTGTCCGATCATGAGCCAACCGTTCTAAAGATTCTTGAATCAACGCTTCGCTTTCCAAATCCAACGCCGATGTCGCTTCATCCAAAATAAGCAGCGGTGGATTCTTCAAGAATACACGAGCTATGGCAATTCGTTGCTTTTGCCCTCCTGATAATTTTACGCCTCGCTCTCCAACAGTCGTTTCATAACCGTCGGGCAATGATTGTATAAAATCATGTGCATTCGCTGCTTTAGCTGCAGCGATCATCTCATCTTCAGTCGCATCAGGATTCCCCATTAAAATATTGCTTTTTACCGAATCGCTGAAAAGAATATTATCCTGCAAGACGATGCCGATTTGTTCGCGCAACGTTTTCACTTGGACATCGCGCAAATCATGGCCATCTATTCGTATCGCTCCATCCGTAACATCATAAAATCTTGGGATCAGGCTAACGATCGTTGATTTCCCGCCGCCGCTCATACCAACAAGCGCAACGGTTTCTCCAGGATTCACTGTAAAATCGATCGCCTTTAATACTTTTTGATCGTCCTCATCATAGGAGAAACTCACATTGTCAAACTCAATTTCCCCTTCAATCCTTGGCATCGAAGAAGCGCTTGGTCGATCCGTAATATCATAAGGCTCCTCCATAAGATCAAAAACCCTGTCCATCGATGCAAAAGATTGTGTCAATGAAGTAGAAGCATTCACCAACCGTCGGAGTGGATTATAGAGGCGGTCAATATACGCGATAAAAGCGACCATTGTTCCGACCGATAAATGTCCATGGATAACCTGATAACCCGCATAGCCTATGACAAGCAATGGAGCAATGTCTGTAATTGTATTGACGACCGCAAACGCCTTCGCATTCCACTTCGTATGATCCAGCGCCTTCTCTAAAAAATTTCCATTCGTCTCCTTAAAGCGCTTTTCCTCTTTCTCTTCCAATGCGAAGCTTTTAATGACGCTAATACCCGAGACACGCTCATGCAAATAGCTTTGCACATCTGCTAAAGCTTGAGAACGTTTACGGGTCAATTCCCGAAGCTTTCCAAAGAAATGTTTCACGCTATATGCATAAAACGGAAAGGCCAGCAATGTGACGATCGTCAAAGGAACGTCCATCGTTAACATAATAATGACAGCAATAATAATCGTTGTTAGGTCAAGCCATACATTCATCAAGCCGATCATGACGAAGTTCTTCGTCTGTTCAACATCATTGATGACACGTGATATGACTTCTCCGGCACGTGTATTGGAATAATACTTTAAGCTAAGCCGTTGTAAATGAGCATATAAATTTTCGCGTATATCATATAAAATTTTATTGCTCACATATTGCGCAAAATATTGCCGATAATATTCGACTGGTGGCCGGATGATGAAAAACAGCAGCACGGTGCCCCCAAGCCAAATGAATAACTGATTCGTCTTTTCCTGTGCAGAGAGATCGGAGCCGATAATATTATCGATCACAATTTTAATCAAATACGGAATAAAAAGCGGAATAGCGAACTTAATTACTCCGATTAACACCGTCAAAATAATTAGCCAATTATACGGTTTCACAAACTTCATATAACGCTTTATACTGTCACCCAATAGTTGTTGTCCTCCTATCAATCCATAAAATTGAAAAAGCCAACTGCGATGGTCACAGGCGGCTATTCGGAAACTGCTTATTTCATTTGCTTATAAAACTTGTAGCGATTTGTCCAAACTTCGATAAAATCAGGAGCAAATGGCCCTCTTCGCTGTTTAATCCAAGTGAGCAATTTTTCAAGATTCCGTTTTAAGATTTGATCAATTACGTCTGGATAATTCATTTTACGTTTATGATCTGCATATTCATCTTCATCTAAAATCATATAGCTCATATCTGGAAAGACCTTTACATCTAAATCATAATCGATATATTTTAACGCTTGATTGTCGAAAACGAATGGCGAGCTCATATTCACGTAATAGTAGACCCCGTCTTCACGAAGCATACATATGATGTTGAACCAATGTTCGGCATGAAAATAACAAATGGATGGCTCCCTTGTAAGCCATGTGCGACCATCCGCCTCTGTTACAAGAGTTCGTTCATTCGCACCGATTACTATATTCCTAGTACCTTTTAAAACTGTTGTTTCCTGCCATACGCGATGGATATGGCCGTCATGTTTGTAGCTATGTACTTGTATCGTTTCCCCTTCTCTTGGTATTGTCACGGAAAAAAACCACCTTTAAATTCGAAACCTTAATATTCGTACATTATACCAATTGGACATATAAAATTGAAACGATTACCCTTAAAATGTAAAGATGGTTTTAGAACATTCATTTCATAAGGAAAACCGGCAGCTTAAGCTGCCGGTAGGTGATGAAGATCCATTACTTTGTTTGATTTCCGAAACCGCCAGCTCCAGAATTGTTTTGTTTGTTCATTTCTGATTGCTGGTTTTGTTTGCGAACTTCGTTCACATCAGTTTCAGATCCAAACTCTTCACCCCTGTTTTGCTTTTTCACTTGGTTTGGGTCTGTGAACGAAGCTTGCGGGGCTTTGTTGTTGTAGTTGTTGCGATTTTTGTTTGTCATGGATTTTCACCTCCGTGAACAATATGGTGTGCAAAAAAGAAGGTATTATCCATTGGGAATTTTCGACATTACCTACTTTTCAATTCAGTCCAAATTTTTAATACAGGCACTGGCATTGGCAATGCTTCTACTTCCTCTTCTGAAAAGAATTGAAATTGCTTTAAAGGTAACTCGTTAATAATTCCGTGAAAACTTTGTATTTCCCACGTCAAATGTGAAAAGATATGTTTAAAACGGATTTCAGGGCTAAGATGCTTTATTTTCACGCCGAATTTTTCGTATAGTGCTTGTTCTGCTGAAATGTTCTTTTCCATTTCAATCATCGGGAATTCCCACATATTTGCCAGCAACCCAGTCTCGGGACGTTTCATAAGCAGCCATTCCCCTTTTTCATTTTGCAAAGCAAAAGAAAAAACTGGAACAATTTTTTTCTTCACTTTTTTTAATTTCACAGGCAATTCTTCTTGCTTGCCTTCATGAAATGCACCGCAAAATTGTTGGACTGGGCAAAGCAAACATTTCGGTTTCGGTGTACAAATTAACGCGCCCAATTCCATCATACCTTGATTAAATGATGACGGATCTTCCTTGTCGATCAATTCCATTACGACTTCTTCGAATATCTTCCGGTTTTTCGGCTGTGCAATATCATCTTCTATTAATAAAATTCTCGATAAGACACGCATGACATTTCCATCAACAGCATGTTCAGGAATATTATATGCGATGCTCAGAACAGCACCTGCGGTATATGGACCGACACCTTTCAGTTTTGAGATCTCACCTCTCGTCGAGGGCACAATGCCTCCGTAATTTGCTGCCACCTCTTTGACCCCACTTTGCAAATTGCGAACTCTCGAATAATAGCCTAAACCTTCCCATACTTTTAGCAGTTCTTCTTCATTTGCTGTAGCTAAGTCGAACACTGTCGGATATTTGTCAATAAAACGCTCAAAATAAGAAATGACAGTTTCTACACGTGTTTGTTGCAGCATCACCTCAGAGACCCAAATATGATACGGATCGGAAGTGCGGCGCCACGGCAAATCTCTCTTTTCCCGTAAATACCATGATATCAATACTTTCCTAAATTCTTCTTTCTGTTTAAATAATCGCATGAAAGCCTCCAAAAATTGCATTTGCTTTTCGTTCTCGGCAAAAAGGGTATATACTTATTGCATACAATAGTTTTAGCACCTTACGTCATGAGTACACCACATTAGAGGAGTGATCTATTGGATACAGGAACACATATTGTTATGGGAACCGCACTTTGCGGCCTATCACTTGCAGATCCTGTCGTTTCCTCAGATTCGGTCACAATGACTGCCGTATTTATCGGTTTAGTATCAGGATCTTTAATTCCCGATATTGATACAGTCTTAAAGTTACGAAATAACGCTGTCTATATAAGCAATCATCGGGGAATTACACATTCGATCCCCGCCATTTTACTTTGGCCTTTGGCTATTGCTGTGTTGTTGTCATTTATTTTTCCAAGCGCAGCATTTTTCCACGTTTGGGCATGGACATTCCTTGCGGTTTTTCTCCATGTTTTTGTTGATATTTTCAACTCCTATGGCACTCAAGCACTTCGGCCCTTCTCGAACCATTGGGTCGCCTTAGGGGTCATTAATACGTTTGACCCGATCATCTTTTCACTGCATATCGTTGCCATTGCATTTTGGCTATTCGGAGCAGACCCGATTCTTACATTTTTGATTTTATATGGGGTCCTTTTTGTTTATTACTTGTTGCGCTTCGCGGTAAAGGCAGCGGTGAAAAATGCCGTCCGCCACACAGTGCCAAATGCGGAAAGCATCTTCATTGCACCAACGATGCATTTCTTTCAATGGCGAGTCGCCGCTTCAGATGCATCATGCCATTACGTTGGACGTGCCTATGGACGCTCAGTGACGATTTACGATCGATTCGACAGAGAGCCTATGCCGGAATCGCCATATATTGATGCGGCGATGGAAGATCCAAACATCCAAGCGTTTGTATCTTTTTCGCCAATTTATCGTTGGTCTGTCTCGTATATTGACGACTTATATGAAGTGCGTCTCATAGACCTTCGCTATCGCAGCAAAGAATATTATCCTTTTGTGGCGGTCGCCCATATCGATCAAAATCTGAAAGTCGTTAATTCCTATACTGGATGGATTTTCTCAGAAGCTAAATTGCGAAAAAAATTGAAATTTATACCGAATTCATAAGTGAAGAGAGAGCTTGCTTATCAAGCTCTCAGCTTGTTGACAAACGCTGCGAATTGTACTAAGAAGGGTTCGATTTGCCATATTTCTGCGCCTTGTGGAAATTAAGACACTTTGGAAGTCGCGCACCTATACGACCTACCATGTGACAAGCGTCCTCAAGACAAGCTAGGCAAACTGACTACAAACCTTTAAAAGACTGTAGACAAAGTGAACAGATACTTTGTCTACAGTTTTATTTCCCTTCCTTTACAGGCTTTAGCATCGCAATCGGCAATGCCTCTTCAGAACGTTCTCCGCCCAGACGGTATCCCCATGCAAAACGGCCTTTCAAATAATCAACCTTGAAAAAGACGCCTTCATCACCATCAATTTTATAAATTTCACCTTTTTTAATTGTCGCTGGGTCAATCAAGTATGACTGGGCCATAACCGCCTTCCTTTGATAAACCGCATACTCGTTTATAATGCCTAACTGTTCAGCTTTTCGGGCTTTCTCCATTAGTCTTCCGATTTCCGATCGTAATTCATGTTCATTCATCTCACTATATTTCTTCTCATTCGTCATCTGTTTCGTTCTCCTTTTTTTCAATGAATTGTTCTATTCGATCAATCGGTATCCCCTTTTGATACATCGTTTGCTTAACACGGTTGTGGAGCTCATAGCCGCTATGCTTAGTTTGATAGCGCCGCCAAGCTTTTTCACCGACAGAGTCTGTAATTGCTTCCCACTCATCCTCATTTCTGTCGATGTCAATTGTTTCTAATACTTGTTGAATCAAGTCGAATGAAAAGCCTTTACGTGATAAAGCGTTTTGTATCTTTTGCTTCGTCTGGGAAGGTGTTGAATTTCGATTTGAAGCGGCTGACTTTTCAGCTAACTTCTTTGCATTTGCAAACTGCTCATCTTCAGAATAATTTTCAAGGACCTTTTCCTGTAGCTCCTTCTCCACGCCCTTTTTGCGAAGCTCTTGCCGTATCGCTTGTGGTCCTTTATAGCTCGTATTTTTATGTGTTTGCACCAATGCCTCTGTAAACGCTTCGTCATTTAAAAAACCCAATCTACGAAGCTTTGCGAGTGCTTCCAAAATCACCGCTTCCCCATACTCAAGCTCAGATAGCTTCTTTTTTACTTCGTGCTCGCTCCTCATTCGAAAAGACAAGTAATGGAGGGCGCGATTAAATGCTTTTTCAATTTGGTCTTCATATGTAATTTCGCCTAACGCCCATTCATCCATCGGCATTCCTTTCGTTAGGCCATATTTCACTAAAACGGATTCATGGACACTAAACGCATATTGTTCGTCAAGAAAAATATTATATCGCTCTTGATCTCGTTTTTGCCGGGTAATTTTCGTTATGACCGCCATTGTACCGCCTCCTTGCCTTTCTATATAGTATACATGTTCTCTATGAGCTGGTCAGCTTGTCGGCTTCGTTTATTTCCAGACGAAAAAAGAACGGTACTTGAAGCGTGTATATTTTTCCTATTGAAGGTCATCCTTTGTTTAAAAAGGGAGTTGTGCGACAATGGTTGAAGAACATGGCCCTGGTATATTAATGGCAGCTTTCATAATCGTAGTTGGAATTTTATTTAATCCATTCACGGCCAAAGCAGAAGAATTCCATTGGGGATTCAAGAAAGCGACAGACGGTGTACCGCCAAACGCAGGAGCTGCTTTGGATGACTTACTAAACAAGTATGGGGCAATCTACAAAGGAAGCCCTAATGAAAAAGTTGTCTATTTAACCTTTGATAACGGATATGAAAATGGCTACACTGAGAGCATCTTAAATACATTGAAAAAAGAAGAAGCGCCGGCCACATTCTTTCTTACAGGCCATTACTTAAAAAGCGCTGCACCTTTAGTGAAACGTATGGTGGAAGATGGCCATATAATTGGCAACCATTCCTACGGCCATCCGAATATGGCGAACTTATCTGAAGAGAAAATGGAAGAAGAGTGGAAGAAGTTTGATGAGCTGCTCAAAGCAACTGCCGGCGTAGAAAGAACTACGTATGCCCGGCCTCCGGAAGGCATTTTCAATGAAAGGCTATTGGCAAAAGGAAATGAATTAGGCTACCGTCATATGTTTTGGTCCATCGCTTTCATCGATTGGCATGCAGACAAACCGAGGGGTAAAGCGTATGCATATAACGAGTTAATGGATCAGTTGCACCCAGGAGCGCTTATTCTTATGCATACTGTTTCCCCGGATAACGCAGAAGCACTTCCTGATTTCATTAGAGATGCAAAGAAATTAGGCTACGAATTCCGTTCTTTAGATGATTTAGTCCTTGAATACGAAAATGTTAGTCCGGTTTTAAGATGAATGAATTAAGCAGCCCCGGCAGTTTCATTTGCCGGGACTGATTTTGAAAGAACGGAAAAAAAAGATTGGCGCATAATTTTTATGAAATACTCAACCCAACACATGACTCTCCATTGTCACTCATAAACAACTTAATGCGAAATAGGAATTTAACCGCCCATAACTGATCTTATGCCTGTTTCAAAACATCATTTCTTTTAAGGTATTTGAACAGCTTTCCTTCTCCCGCCTACTAAAGCGACAATGAACAGCACAGAGAAAATGACTGCAATAATTAATAAAAAGCTGACTCCTTCCATGTACTCCAAAAACAATCCACCCGCCAAAGGACCAGTCAAGCTGCCGATGCTGAAGAAAATGCCGCATAGAAGATTTCCGGTCGGCAATAACTCTTTTGGTGTCAAATCCGACATATAGGATATACCAAGAGAGAATACGGACCCTACAAATAACCCAGCGACAAACACGGTTGCTATAATAAGCGACACTGCATTGCCTACGAAACCAGCCATGCCAAATCCTGCTGCTCCCCCCGCGAATGCTATAAGAATCACCGAACGCCTACCAATTTTGTCAGACAACATACCTAATGGCAGCTGCGAAACGATACCTCCAATAGAGAAAGTCGCTAAGATAAAGGAGACTGCTGTTAAATCGATGCCGCTTCGCAATGCATAAACAGGGTACATTGCATTTAAAGAAGACTCCAAAAAGCCGTATCCGAACGGACCTAAAAATGCGACCCAAGAAATGGCAATCGTCACTTTGGCACGCTTCATGAAATTGCCATCGGTTTTCGTACTTTGCGGAAGATCCGGAAATTCATTTTTCAATAAAAAAACTAAGAGCCATGCAGACATGCATAGCAGACCCGAAATAATAAAAGGCAATCCCATAAATATTTTGATAAGTGGAGTAAATAATGGACCGACTGCAAACCCTAAACTAAAGGACAGGCCGTAAATGGCAATGTTGCGACCTAAACGATGTTGTGGCGAAGTGCTCGTAATCCATGTTTGTGTTGAAAAATGCAATGCATGGTCTCCTATGCCTATGAGCAATCGAAGGATAAACCAAAAAAGCACATGTTTCCATAAAGGGAAAAGCAATAATGAAGAAAATACTAAAATGCCTCCTGTAATAATAACCGGCTTATAACCATACTTCCGCAGTGGAGCTTCCATGAAAGGTGAAATCAGAAGCGTTCCTATGTATAATCCAGTCGCATTTAAGCCGTTCAACGCACTCGACACGCCATCTTTTTCGAAGATGGCTGAGATGAGCGGCAATAACATTCCCTGTGAAAACCCTGAAATCGAAACAATGATAACGAGTATCCAAAAACGCTTCCGTTCATTCATATTAACCTTGTTCACACAAACACCTCAGATTTTCTGCTAAAATTCAATATATATAGTAGCATAAGGAGGCGATTAACGAATGATTTTCGAAATGACTGAAAACGGTTTTGTAACGAGCACTTCGTTTGGCAAGTTGGAAGTATCCTCCGATGAAGCATATGGCTTCAGGCCATATCAACTACTCGTGTCTTCTATCGCTGTATGTAGCGGTGGCGTACTGAGGAAAATATTGGACAAAAAAAGGATGCCTGCAAAACATATTTCAATTGAAGTAAGAGAAGTGAAACGGAATCCTGAAATCGCAGATCGGGTTGAAAAGATTCATCTTCATTTTCTGATCGACGGCATCCAAGCAAAAGAGACGGTCATGGATAAAGTGATGGAGTTGACGAGCAATAACTGTTCAATGGTACAATCGGTAGCAGGTTCGATCGAAATCGTAAAAACATATGAATTACAAAATTAAAAAAGGCCCAGTCCATATCTGTCTTAAGAGAATGGCTGGGCCCTTTACGTATAAAATGAACTTTCACTTTCCATTTGCATATAAGTCGTAGGCGTCTTTCGGCGTTCGCCGTTAAACGTTCACGGATCCCCTCCTTCATTTCAGGATGTGATTCGTCACTACTCTACGGCCTCCTTTGCGAATAGGTTATTGTCATTATAGCATGATATTTATCAATTGCAAATATTTTGTTTCATGGAATATTCATTTAAATTGTAAAGGTATGGAAGACATTGAAATAATGCACTTTATACTATACGATTACAATGATGAAAAGAGGTGTGCGTCTTGGAGAAAAGACAACAAGTAGAAGATTTAAAAATTCGTTTGCATCAATTCCTTGAAAGATTGGAATCGATCGAACCAGAAACAGCAGATTTGCAAGAAATTGATCAGCTCATCGAATTGATCGATGAACTGGAAAATCAAATGAACAATTTAAAAGAAGAAAGATGATTCTTGTAGGGGGAAATAAAATGTACATAGAACAACTTGAGAAAAGCATGTACGATCTCATTTGCGAAACTTCCACAAACCTGCCGAAAGATGTCCGCCGCGCAGTTAAAGCGGCACGTGAGCAAGAGGACGCAGGCACTCGTGCAGCAATGAGCCTTGATACGATCGCAAAAAATATTAATATGGCAGATGATAAACTGTCTCCTATTTGCCAAGATACAGGTTTGCCCACCTTCAAAATTAAAACGCCTGTCGGAGTAAATCAGCTTGAAATTAAAGCCGCAATTAAACGTGCAATTGCCCAAGCGACGAAAGACGGCAAGCTACGACCGAATTCAGTTGACTCCCTTACCGGGGAAAACAGTGGCGATAATTTAGGAATAGGATTGCCCGTTGTAAAATTTGATCAGTGGGAAGAAAACCATATCGAAGTTAAACTAATTCTAAAAGGCGGCGGTTGCGAAAATAAAAACATTCAATACAGCTTGCCTACAGAGCTTGAAGGGTTAGGACGCGCAGGCCGAGACTTAGATGGGATTCGCAAATGCATACTGCATGCAGTTTACCAAGCGCAAGGACAAGGTTGCTCTGCTGGGTTCATCGGGGTAGGTATAGGAGGCGACCGTTCTTCGGGATACGATCTTGCGAAAGAGCAATTGTTCCGGGAAGTTGATGACGTAAACCCGAATGCCGATCTCGCAAAATTAGAAAGCTACATTATGGAAAATGCAAACAAATTAGGGATTGGCACAATGGGGTTCGGCGGAGAAGCAACTCTATTAGGCTGTAAAATTGGAGTCATGCACCGTATCCCTGCAAGCTTCTATGTTTCCGTTGCATACAATTGCTGGGCTTACCGCCGGATGGCAATAGACATCGATTCAAATACAGGAGAAGTGATAAGATGGCATTATAATGATGGCGATAAATTATCCTTTGAACAGTCAGAAGAAAAGGGAACAGCCGTCCAAACTTCTCGTACAGTTGAATTGCAAGCCCCAATAACAGAGGAGCAAATTCGTGAATTAAAGGTCGGAGATGTCGTGAAAATTAGCGGTCGCATGTATACTGGCCGTGATGCGATCCATAAATATTTGACCGAAAACGATGCCCCTGTCGATCTTGATGGCCACATCATTTATCATTGTGGACCCGTCGTATTGAAAAATGAAGACGGCAGCTATGAAATTAAAGCTGCAGGACCGACAACATCCATTCGCGAAGAGCCTTATCAAGGCGATATTATGAAAAAGTTTGGCATTCGCGCTGTCATCGGAAAAGGCGGAATGGGACCGAAAACGCTTGAAGCATTACAAGAACATGGTGGCGTTTATTTAAACGCAATCGGTGGTGCAGCCCAATATTATGCAGATTGCATAAAAGCTGTTGAAGGTGTCGATTTGCTTCAATTCGGCATTCCCGAAGCTATGTGGCATTTACGGGTTGAAGATTTCACCGCAGTCGTAACAATGGACTCGCACGGCAATAGCCTTCATGCAGATGTTGATAAATCCTCTCTGGAAAAACTGTCTCAATTCAAAGAAAAAGTATTTAACTAAGTTCATAGCTTATCAAGAAAACTACCCTTGGATAACAATTATCCAAGGTTTTTTCTATTCTAAGTGTTTTTTAGTAACACCTTTTCATTTTGGATGCTATAATACAAACAATAATAATTATTACTTAGTAATTAATATTGTAAAGGAGAACAAAATGTGTCTTATCAACATAATTTAATTCGATGAGGAATTGTAATCTTATTGATTTTGAGATTCATTATCATTTAGGAGGGATATAAATGACAACTTTTTCGAAAGAATTCTCACCATCTAAAAAGTTTTCTCTTCAAGAGCATTATGAATTGATCGCTGCCCTTTTGTCAGGAATACTGATCGCAGTTGCCTGGTGGTTAGGAAGAGATGGAATTGAAGCAATATCCATTTTTCTATATATCACTGCTTTCCTAATCGGTGGATTCGCTAAAGCGAAAGAAGGAATCGAAGAAACGATAAAAGATAGAAGATTGAACGTTGAAATGCTTATGATTTTCGCTGCAATTGGCTCCGCCATTATTGGCTACTGGGCGGAAGGAGCTATTCTTATTTTTATATTCGCAATTAGCGGTGCTTTAGAAACGTATACGCTCAATAAAAGCCATAAAGAAATATCTGCACTTATGGAACTACAGCCTGAAGAAGCATTTGTCATCCAAGCTGACGGTTCCACAATTCGAGTTGCCACTTCTTCATTAAAGGTCGGAGCCGAGCTTTTAGTAAAACCCGGCGAAAGGATTCCCGCTGATGGCGTAATTATTCATGGCTCTACTTCCGTAGACATGTCAGCCATTAATGGAGAGTCAATTCCTGCTGAAAAACATATTAACGATGAGTTGTATGCTGGTACAGTCAACTTGACCGGCGCCATTCGTATGAAAATGACAAAGCCTATTTCAGAAACGCTGTTCCAAAAAATTATCGCTCTCGTTCAAACTGCACAAAGTGAAAAGTCCCCTTCCCAACAATTTATCGAAAAATTTGAAGGAACTTACGTGAAAGTTGTAATTTTTACAGTACTTGCTATGATGTTTCTCCCTCACTTCCTTTTGGGCTGGGATTGGACTACTACTTTTTATCGTGCAATCGTGTTATTAGTCGTCGCCTCTCCATGTGCTCTCGTTGCATCTATTATGCCGGCAACTCTATCAGCCGTTTCAAATGGTGCGAAAAACGGCATTCTATTTAAAGGTGGCGTTCATCTCGAACATTTGGCTACATTAAAAGCTATCGCTTTTGACAAAACAGGTACTTTAACGACAGGTCAACCAGTCGTGACAGATTTTCTTGTTCGAGAAGGCGTGGATGAAAATGAAGCATTGGCTATGTGGACTGCAATTGAAAGCCAGTCCAACCATCCACTTGCGGTTTCAATTGTAGATTTTGCAAAAAGCAAAAATGTCATATCGTCAGAAATTCCTTTAATTGAAGATATACCTGGCCATGGAATTCGTGCAACAACAGAAAAAGGCGTCATCTATATAGGCAGCCCGAAATTCGTAGGCAAGGAATTGGTTGATCATTTTGCAGACGGCATTGCAGGAGAACTCGTATTGGATGGGAAAACAGTCGTATTCATGAAAGATGATAAAGGCATTCACTCATTAATTGCCTTGAAAGACAGCCTGCGACCGGAAGCGGCTCGCGCTATAATGGACTTGCGAAAATTAGGAATCCAATCCATCATGCTGACGGGCGATAATGAAAAAACTGCGAATGTCATTGCAGGGGAAGCAGGAATGGATCGGTATGTTGCGGAATGTCTCCCTGAAATGAAAGTGAATCAATTGAAGAAGTTAATGAACGAAAAAGATGCGGTTGGAATGGTCGGGGATGGCATAAATGACGCACCCGCTTTAGCAACGGCGACTTCGGGCATCGCAATGGGAAAAGGGACGGATGTAGCCCTTGAAACTGCTGACGTTGTGCTTATGCAAAATGATTTAACGAAAATTTCCTATGCTATCAAAGTATCAAGAAAAATGCAGAGAATCGTAAAACAAAACATGATCTTCTCAATATCAGTGATTGTACTTTTAATCATTTTAAACTTCCTACAAGCAGTTGATTTGCCATTCGGAGTAATTGGCCATGAAGGAAGCACAATACTCGTCATTTTAAACGGCTTAAGGATGTTAAATAAAATCGATTGAGATTGTATGGGAATTAGTAATGGTATCATCCTTGAAACGCCTCTTTCCGTTATAGGTGCAAGCTTTCCGGGAAGCGGGCGATGAGCCAATCGAACCACGAAGAGCTCGAATGGCCGTACGTTTATCAACAAGCTGAGCAATGCCTATGAAACGGCATTGCTCTTTTCTTTCGCCAATTTAGCTTGTTTTCTTTCCGTCATTACTGCATTTAACTGTCCGCCCAACATTAGAATGATAGCGGAAAAATAAAGCCAAAGCATTAAAACAATAATTGCACCAATACTGCCATACGTTTTTGAATAGTTCCCAAAATTACCGACATAATACGAAAATGCCAATGAAGTCAATATCCACCCTACAGTGGCGAATAAAGCCCCTCCGAGAACACTCCTCAATTGGATTTTCAAGTTGGGCACTACCCAATAAATTGCTGAAAATACAACAAATATGAGTATTGGGGGCAACAGCCATCGTAAACTGCCCCAAAGTTTCAAAAAGCCTTCTTCCAAACCAAAATATGAAAAAACAAGACTACCAATCTGTTGTCCGAAGACAGGTAGTAGTAAAGCAACTATCAAAACAGCGATAAGTGCGACAGTGAAGACAATCGACATCCCTCGGGCAACGAGAAACGATCTTGTTTCATCGACAAAATACGACCTGTTCAACGCTTTTGTCAAGGCATTCATCCCTTTAGAAGCAGACCATATTGTTGCCAGTATTCCAATAGACAACAATCCCCCATTGCGATTTTCCAATATTTCACCTAATGTATCATGAATTAAGTTATATACACTTTCAGGAGCGTAATCACGTATGAAGAGAAAGATTTGCGATTGGTCTAAATGCAAATAAGGTAAAAGGGTTATTATAAAGATTAATAGCGGGAAAAGAGACATTAGAAAAAAGAAGGCCAATTGGGATCCTAATCCCGTTATATCGACTTTCTTTATTCTAACTAATAGCTCTTTCCAAAACCCATTAGCTGTCGTAACATCAAACTTTTCCAAATCACCTTCTTTGACATCCTCAAAGAAATTCATTAACCTGCTATCCTTCAAAAAGCCATCTTTGCCTTCATTTTTTCGTTGTTCCATTTTTGGAGTCAATTGCTTATCCTTATTCACATTTGACTCACTCCTTTCGGAAATTACAACTTTTTTGCTGATGGCGAATTGTCACTTTCAGAGACAATATCCTTGATCTCTTCCTTAGAATCGACAAAAGCTTCTTTCGTGTTGACGACAATATCCTTTACTTGTGGAGTTAACGTTTTCAATTCATCCACTTGACTTTTAATATAGGTAGCGTCTCCAGCTACTTGTTCATATAAGGACATATACTTATCTTTCGTTTCCATAATTTTTTGTTTTAAGTCATCGGGATTTTTTGAATAATGACTGATTTGCGCTGCAAGATCATTCGACTTTTTCACGACATGTTGCCGTGTACTTCTATCCAACATACTTAAAAGCCCGCCAGCAATCGCCCCCAAAATAATAAATCTTCCAAATTTGCTATTTCCCACTCTAAACCCTCCAATATCATCTAATTTGCATACCATATTATACCCTTAACAGTGAAAAACAAACAATCATGACGAAAATGAAAAAAGTACTTGACTAAACTGTTTAAGTTTCGGAATATTAACAATAACACTATTTATCTTTTAAAATCAGTAGCTATATAGTGTTGTGGAAGGAGTGTTGTTTGCAAAGGGATGAAAAGAAGTCTTATTCGACAAATTAATTGGGGGGGAAAAGTATGGATATGGAAGCAATTGCAAAGTTTTTGGACAAGGTAAGCGGTTTTGTTTGGGGAGTACCGCTATTAGTCCTGCTTGTAGGGACCGGGATTTTTCTTACTTTTCGTTTGTCATTTATACAAGTCCGTTTATTGCCCTATTCTTTAAAGCAGATTTTTACAAGAAAGCATGATAAAAAAGCCGATGGTGACATCTCCCAATTCCAGGCGCTGATGACTGCTATGGCTGCTACTGTTGGAGTAGGTAATATTGTCGGAGTTGCGACTGCTGTATTTATGGGCGGACCGGGAGCAATCTTCTGGATGTGGCTAGCCGGATTTTTTGGAATGGCAACAAAATACGGGGAAGCCATTCTTGCTGTTAAGTATCGGGTCAAAGATTCCAAAGGTAAAATGGCTGGGGGGCCGATGTATTATTTGGAGCATGGCTTGAAACAGAAATGGCTCGGTGTGTTATTTGCTGTTTTCGGCGCATTAGCTGCTTTTGGTATCGGTAACGGTACTCAATCCAAAGCTGTCGCTGACGTTATGAATAACACGTTCAACGTGCCGCACTACATTACGGGAATTGCACTTGTCGTTTTCGGTGCACTCGTTATCTTAGGGGGCATAAAATCAATTGGCCGGGTTACCGCATTTTTCGTTCCGATCATGGCACTTTTTTATTTCATTGCAGGAGCGATTGTCGTTATTATGAACTTAAATTTAGTTCCTGAAGCATTCGCTCTCATCTTCAAAGATGCCTTTACTGGACAAGCTGCTGCCGGAGGAGCAATCGGTGCCGTCATCCGATTTGGGGTCGCACGTGGATTGTTCTCGAATGAAGCCGGGTTAGGATCTGCACCGATTGCCGCAGCTGCAGCTAAAACGGATTATCCTGGACGGCAAGCGTTAATTTCCATGACGCAAGTATTATTCGACACGTTAATCATTTGCTCCATTACAGGAGTTACGATTGTCATGTCTGGTAAATGGCAAGACAAATCAATTGACGCAGGTGCACTGACTGCAGAAGCATTCGGATCATTCCTTGGTTCAGCAGGTCCACTTATCGTAGCAATCGGATTAATTTTCTTCGCTACATCAACGATCTTAGGATGGAGCTATTACGGGGAAAAATGTTTCCAATATTTATTCCCAAAACACGGTTTTGTCTTAGCTTATCGAATCATCTTCGTAGCATTTATTTTTGTTGGAGCAGTTGCTTCCCTCGATGTTGTCTGGGCACTTGCTGACGTACTGAACGGCTTAATGGCGATTCCAAACTTGATTGGACTGTTAGGGCTGTCCGGTATAATTATAATGGAAACAAAGCGTTTCCAAGCGAAAGTCCAAGAAGAAAAAGAAGCGGAACGATTGGGCAAGCAAACTTCAGTTGACACATCCGCCAAATAATGAAATGATAGTTTCTATGTTAACGAAAGGCGGACGAATCAATGGATTTAACTCAACCATCCACAGAAAACGTGGCGTATATGATTGATAAAATTAAAGACAAGCTTCGCATGGTCAATGTCGATGCAATGAAGGCAGAAAGCTTCAATACTTCTCATTATGAGGATTTGGTTTACATTTATGAGATGGTCATGAAAAGAGAAACGATCAGTCCTAATGAAATGCAAGCGATTGCAGCGGAATTGGGTTCATTGCGCAATTGATCCTATGCAGGAAAAGGTGCCTCACCAATCGATCTTCTTTGATCGGTTTAAGGTTTAGGCGCCTTTTCTTTAATTCGGATAGATAAAACAAAATAAAAAGGCTAATTAAAGGATTTTTCCTTTAATTAGCCTCAGACTGTAGACAAAGCATATTTTCACTTTGTCTACAGTCTTTTTAAGGTTTTTAGTCATGAATTAGATGATTGCTCAGCTTGGCTTGTAAACACAGTATGCGAGCGTTTGTCAACAAGTTGGCCTTTTTTATTCTACCATTGTTCCATCTTTCATAACTAACGGTTGTATTAACACTTCGACACGACGGTTTTTACTTCTGCCTTCCGAAGTATCATTCGATGCAATCGGCTCCGTATCTCCATAGCCTTTTACGCTGAACAACTTAGGGTCTAGCCCGTTGCTGCTAATAATAATCTTTAAGAAATTTAAAGCACGTTTCGCACTAAGTTCCCAGTTATCCTCAAACTCCGCATTATGGATCGGGACGTTATCCGTATGTCCGGTAATTACTATTTGCCGTGGCTTCTCGAATATTAGTAGATTTGCAATATCCTTTGCCATGTTTTCATATTGCGGACTGATTGTCGCCTTCCCTGTTTCAAAAAGGATGCTATCACGAATCGTTACAAGCAATCCTTCGTCTGTCAATTGTGTCTCGAATTGATTTTCCAACTCATGGACCGCAATATAGTCATCCAATTTTTCTTGGATGCCTTCTAATGACTTCTGATCCTCAAGATAGGATGAGTTTTCATTTTCTTCCCCTGACGAATCTTTCGGTACAGGAACAGACGTCGGCGCAGCGTCATCCATTACCCCTTTTCCCCCGTCAAAGATTTGGTTGAAAACAGAGGAAATTTGACTAAATTTCGCCTCATCCAATGAACTTGATGCGAATAAAACGATAAATAATGCTAATAGTAACGTGAGCAAATCAGAATACGGCAATAGCCATGATTCGTCAATATGCCCGTCATCTTTTTTACGCTTGCGTTTCCTCGACAACCTGTCCCGCCTCCTTGCCTCCGCCAGCATTTGCGAGCTTACGACGTTCTTCCATTGACAAGTAAGAAGATAATTTCTGTTCTATCACTCGTGGCGCTTCACCTTCTAAGACGGATAAAATGCCTTCGATCATCATCATCTTTTGACGTGATTCTTCTTTTGACTTCCTTTTCAGCTTATTTGCGAACGGATGCCATAACACGTACCCTGTAAAAATTCCTAATAACGTTGCGACGAATGCGGCAGAAATTGCATGCCCCAATGCCTCAATATCATTCATATCTCCAAGTGCTGCTATTAAACCAACAACCGCACCCAATACCCCTAAAGTCGGAGCATATGTCCCTGCTTGTGAAAAGATTAGGGCTCCTGATGAGTGCCGATCTTCCATAGCATCGACTTCTTCAGTTAGTACATCACGGATGTAATCGGCGTTTTGTCCATCTATCGCCAAACCTAATCCATTTTTCAAAAATGGATCATCAATTTCATCCGCCTTTGCTTCCAGCGATAACAATCCTTCTCGTCTCGCGATATCTGCCCAACCTGAAAACATACGAATCAAGTCTGCATCAGATGTCAATTTTTGTTCACGGAAAATGATTCCGAACAATTTCGGCACGCGTTTCAGTTCTTTCATTGGAAACGCAATGACAACAGCTGCTACCGTTCCAACGATAATGATGAGGATTGCAGCGATATTCCAAAGAGCATCCGGCGATACGCCTTTCATGACCATACCGACAAACAATGCGACAACGCCAAGGATAAGCCCAAAAACCGTTGATAAATCCATTTGACTACCTCCATGTCAGTCTACTTCTTTTTATTTCGACAGAAATAGGCATTTCTTTAGAGTTATATTGTAAATAAAATAAGAATTCGATGTGACAGAAATTTATATTTCATTTTTTCTAATTGCCTGAGGAATGCGATTGAAGTAGTATGAATACATACGTTGAAAGGAGTAGATCGTATGTCTACATTCGAAAAGAAGTTGGAAAATTATGCGGAATTGGTCGTTAAAGTAGGGGCCAATATTCAGCCGAATCAAATTTTATGTATTAGTGCATCCATTGAAACTGCTGATTTTATTAGGATGGTTGTTAAAAAAGCATATGAAGCAGGTGCACGCAATGTTTTAGTTGACTGGGCAGACGACCAAATTTCAAGAACTCGATACGAAATGGCACCAGCTGATTCTTTTTCGGAATTCCCCGAGTGGAAGGTTATGGAAAAAGAAAAACTATCAGAAGCAGGGGCGGCTTTCGTAAGTGTCGCTTCACAAAGCCCCGACTTACTAAAAGGGATAGAAACTTCACGTATTGCTGATTTCCAAAAGGCTGCAGGCAAAGCTTTAAGCAAGTATCGCCAAATGATGCAAGCTGACCAATTCAGCTGGTGTGTCATCGCTGCCCCATCAAAGGCTTGGGCAGCAAAGGTTTTTTCTGATCTGCCGGAAGAAGAACAAGTACCTGCACTTTGGGAAGCAATCTTCAAAGCAGTACGTGCTGATCAAGAGGATCCTGTAAGTGCTTGGAAGGACCTCGATCGAACATTAAATGATAAAGCGGATTACTTGAATAAAAAAGCATACAAAAAACTTCATTACACTGCTCCAGGAACTGATTTAACGATTGAACTGCCTGAAGGGCATATTTGGGTAGGCGGCGGCAGCGTAAATATTGCAGGCAATGCTTTCATGGCAAATATGCCGACTGAGGAAGTATTTACAGTTCCACATAAAACGGGTGTCAACGGATATGTTTCCAATACAAAACCGCTAAGCTACGGCGGCAATATTATTGATGATTTTAAAGTTACGTTTAAAGATGGGAAAATTACAGCGGTGGAAGCCGGACAGGGCGAGGAAGTCCTTAACCAGCTTATCAACACCGACGAAGGTGCTAAGTATTTAGGTGAAGTCGCTTTAGTGCCTCACGCATCTCCGATCTCTGAATCAGGAATATTATTTTACAATACATTGTTCGATGAAAATGCTTCTAACCATTTAGCGATCGGCAGTGCATACTCTTTCTGCATAGAGGGCGGCAAAACAATGTCGACAGAAGAGCTTGAAAAACATGGATTGAATCAAAGCATTACGCATGTTGACTTCATGATTGGATCCGCTGAAATGGACATCGATGGCATTACAGCAGATGGCCAAGTAGAACCGGTCTTCCGTCAAGGCAACTGGGCATTCTAATTATTGACACAATCAATTCAAATGAGGTCTTTAAAAAAGTTTGTTTTATAGTATAATGGTTATAGCAAAATCATTCATATGAAATAGAAACGGGCAAACCTTTTTCCAAATTTCATACGAAATATAGAATATATATGTAGAGAGGGGTCTTGATGATGGGCTTGATGTTTACAACAGTAATCGGATATGCAATTGTCCTTTTAATTGCAGCATTGTTCACAATGCATTACCTTGGTAAGGCTCTGAATTCTTCTGATGCAGAAACGATAGATCCAAAGCCAGAAACTAAATAAAAAAGAGTTGCCAGTTGGCAACTCTTTTATTTTTCGGTAAAATTAGCACATAAATCATTTGGGGGCATGTTTATGACTATCTTAACCGATATTATGACATTCAATGAAGAGTTCGTTAAAGAAAAGAAATATGAACAATACGCTACGACAAAATTTCCAAATAAAAAAATTGTCATTCTGACTTGTATGGATACTCGTTTAACAGAGCTTCTTCCTAAAGCAATGAACTTGAAAAATGGAGATGCGAAAATAATCAAAAGTGCGGGTGCAATTGTAACTCATCCTTTCGGTGGCATTATGCGAAGCATTCTCGTTGCAATATACGAATTGCAAGCTGACGAGGTATATGTCATTGGCCACCATGATTGTGGCATGAGTTCAGTCGATACGGAAAAAATCATTAATAAAATGGTCGATCGCGGAATCGATAAGAACCTATTTACAACTTTAAAGTATTCTGGAATTGATATGAAAGACTGGCTACATGGTTTTAATGATGTAACAGAAAGTGTCAAATCAAGTGTGGACAGTATTAAAAATCATCCATTAATGGACGCTAAAGTGCCAGTTCACGGCCTCGTCGTACAACCAGATACTGGAAAATTAGACGTTATCGTTAACGGTTATGATCAATAAAGACGTTCCACATTTCCCGGGAAATACATAAAAGACTGTAGACAAAGTAAATTTTACTATGTCTACAGTCTTTTTATAGTTAATAGTCATGAAATAGGTGTTTGCCTATCTTGGCTTGAAATCGCTTGCCACATAGAACATTTCCGAAAAGGGCGCGTAAATACGGCAAAATTAATTCATAGTATGCAAGCGTTTTTCAACAAGCTGAGGAGGCTGGGACAAAACCCACCTCTAATTGAAAAAGC
>NZ_JBHTLT010000022.1:0-53732 GCF_042679045.1 Sporosarcina contaminans
AGATGTCAATTTCGAATCTGAAGATTCGTTTTGTCTCTTCCGCCGACGGGGTCGGCTTTGAGACTTTATTTGTTGACGTTTTGCTGTTCAGTTTTCAAGGTTCATTTTGTCACCTCTTAGAGAAGCAACTCTTATATAATACCATCTTGCGTTTTTCATGTCAACAACTTTTCTAAAAAACTTTTAAAGTTGTTTTTGTTTGTTTCGTTTATTGGAAACGCAACGTTATTTACTATATCAGCTTGTCTTTTTGAATGCAATACTTTTTCCAGAAAAAGAATATTCTTTTATTTCCTCGAAAAGAAAAGCTGCACAAGGCTTATGTATCCAGCATTGTACAGCTTTATAACTTATTCTTTTGAGCGCATCTGAGGGAATAGAAGGATATCGCGAATTGATTGTGCATTTGTCAACAGCATGACAAGACGATCGACACCTATGCCGAGTCCTCCTGTTGGCGGCAAACCATATTCTAATGCTTCTATGAAATCTTCATCCATTTCATGTGCTTCATCATTGCCTTGTTCTTTTTCAATTAACTGCGCTTCGAAACGTTTGCGCTGATCGATTGGATCGTTCAGTTCAGTGAAGGCGTTCGCATGCTCACGTCTTACAATAAACAACTCAAAGCGATCTGTGAATCGGCTGTCTTCTGAATTTTTCTTAGCTAAAGGAGAAATCTCAACCGGATGTCCATAGATGAATGTTGGTTGAACAAGTTGCTCTTCCACTTTCTGTTCAAAAAACTCATTTAAAATATGTCCGACTTCCATCATATTCGTAATTTCAACGCCGTGTTCCTTTGCAAGTTCACGTGCCTCTTCAACAGACATCTCTTTCCAGAAATCTACACCTGTATATTCTTTTACGGCATCCGCCATGTGCAGACGCTTCCAGCCAGGAGATAAATCAATGATATCTTCACCGTACTGCACTTGTGTTGTTCCTAAAACTTCTTGTGCAATATGGGCGATCATATTTTCCGTCAGTTCCATGATATCTTTGTAATCAGCATACGCTGCATATAGCTCAATCATTGTAAATTCCGGATTATGGCGAGTCGATATCCCTTCGTTTCGGAAAACCCGCCCGATTTCATATACTTTTTCAAGACCGCCGACAATAAGGCGTTTCAAATGAAGTTCGATCGCAATTCGCATATAGAGCGTCATGTCCAATGCGTTGTGATGAGTAATGAAAGGGCGTGCACTTGCTCCGCCGGCAATCGAATGCAACATTGGCGTCTCCACTTCAAGATAGCCTTGTCCATCCAAATAGCGGCGCATCGATTGGATAATGCGACTTCTTGTAATAAACGTCTCCCTGCTCTCTTCAGAAGAGATCAAATCTAAGTATCTTTGGCGATATCTTTGCTCAATGTCTTTTAAGCCATGAAACTTATCCGGCAACGGACGGAGTGCTTTCGTTAAAAATGTAAACTCAGTTGCTTTAATGGAAAGTTCTCCAACCTTCGTTTTGAAAACATTCCCTTTTACTCCGACAATGTCGCCGAGATCAGCGTCAGTGAATAATTCATACGCTTCTTCTCCCACGGCATCTTGACGGACATATATTTGAATTTGGCCACCAAGGTCTTGAAGGTGGGCAAAGCCAGCTTTTCCTTTGCCGCGTTTTGTCATGATCCGTCCCGCAATGCTTACTTCATGAGGTGTTTCGTCCAACTCCTCTTTAGAAAGTTCATCATATGCTTCACGAACCTCATTAGAAAGATGGGTCCTTTCATATCTTGAGCCGAATGGATCCAAACCTTTTTCCCTAAGTTCATCCATCTTCTGGCGTCTCACCAAAAGCTGATCGTTCAATTCATCCAAATGGGACATTTCCTTCACTCCTTCTTCAGTTATCCCTCACGCCGGATGGCATGTTCCTATTGTACACAATCTTTCTATGTAAAAAAAGCCGCCACAATTATGGCGGCATCGTTTGTCAACCACTTATAGCGGTCGTTCTCCTTTAGTCGTTTGCTTTCGAAACCTATCATCACCGAGAATCCATCCTATATACCACAAACGAACTGAAGGAGAACTTGATAAATATGTAAGCCATTTATTTCAAAAAGCTTTCAGCTCCCGTTATTTTTTTCCAACAACGAACGCCGCTGTCATTTACAGCAGGTTCTTCTGAAAATGGCACACCTGTAGCTGGATGGCTAATTCCGGGAGCGATTTCTAACAAGGGTACAAGTACAAACGCTCGCTCATGCATGCGCGGATGCGGTACAACTAAGTTCTCCGTTTCAATATTGTCGTTATTATACAGCAAAATGTCAAGGTCTACAGTTCTTGGGCCCCATCTAATTTCCCGGACACGGCCAAGTCCGTTTTCGATCTGCTGGCAAACTTTCAATAGTTCTTGCACCTTTAGTTCAGTATTGACACAAACGGCTAAATTTAAAAAATCTGCTTGATCAATGTAGCCGACCGGGGATGTCTCGTAAATAGAAGATACATCCGCCACTTCAATCTTTTCATTGGAATGAAGTGCGCGAACTGCTTCCTTTAAATGTTCATATCGATCTCCTATATTGGAGCCGATCGATAAATAGGCTGTATTCAAACGAATTGCCCCCTTGTAATCTCAACAGATACAGAAGCATAATGTCCCGGAATGGGAGGGTCAGGTTTGATAAGCAATACTTTCACGCCGGAAACGAACTCCTTGAATTCCTTCAAAAGCGCATCGGCAATTTGTTCAGCGACCGCTTCGATCAGCTTATATGGCTTCCCTTCCACAATTGATCGACAAATTGCATATACTTCTGCATAATTCACTGTCTTGCCCAGATCATCCGATTTCCCCGCCTTACTCGTATCTACCGCAAGAGAGACGGTTGCTCGAAAACGCTGACCAATCTTTGTCTCTTCCATCAGTACTCCGTGGTATCCGTAAAACTCCATTTCATTGACGTGGATATAATCCATCTCCGCTGCCTCCTTCAGAAATCCTTATCTTCGACATTTGCTTTTCCCGTCAGTACATCCATCATTCGGACCATGCGGCTAATCGCCTTCACATCATGCACACGCATAATGTGACAGCCATGCTCAACCCCATAGCAAACCGTTGCGCCTGTACCTTCCATTCTTTCCTCAACCGGCAAATTCAAAATATTGCCGATCATCGACTTCCGTGAAGTTCCTAATAAAACCGGGTATCCCATTTCTGCAATTCGGTCCAACCCTCTCATCGCCAACACGTTCTGCTCAGTGTCTTTCGCGAAGCCAATGCCAGGATCGAGCCAAATATTTCCTTCCGGCACTCCCGCCAACCGCGCAATCTCTATGCTTTCGGATAAGTCACTAATTATTTCTTCTATAAACGGACCAGCATACTTCGCTACTTCCCGGTTATGCATTAGTATGATCGGTGCACCATAAGTTGCCGCCACTTCCGCGATTCTGCGTTCACGTTTTGCGCCCCAAATATCGTTAATGATCTTCGCGCCAGCTTTTAGCGCTTCTTCCGCCACATCCGCCTTATATGTATCTATTGAGATGACGCAATCCAATTCCCTTGTCAATGCCTCGATGACTGGGGCTGTCCGTTCCATTTCTTCCTCCAATGAAACCGGCGCATGCCCCGGTCTTGTAGACTCCCCACCAATATCAATTATTTTTGCGCCATCCTTCAGCATTTGTTCTGCATGCTTTAACGCCGCATCGATCTGTGCATACTTGCCTCCATCGGAAAAGGAATCAGGAGTCACATTCAAAATTCCCATGATGACGGTTTCTTTTCCAAAATCCCATTCTGTATTTCCAAAACGATATCTTTCTTTTGCATTCGCCAATTCCAACACATTCATCCTTCTTTCATATTCTCGACAGCCTCGCTATATAGACCGTGCAAATTTTCATAATAAACCCCTGATGCTCCAGGAAATAGCCGATCTCCTATTTTTCTTAACGGTACAATCTCTTGAACCGCATTGGATACGAATGCTTCATCCGCATTCTCAACCTCTTTTTTATCAAAACACCCTTCATGAACAGCTATGCCAATCTCATTCGCTAACTGGATCATGTAAGCCCGGGTCGTTCCCGGTAAAATTCCAGTGTCAATAGAAGGAGTGAACAACTCTCCGTCCTTCATCCAAAAAACATTCGACGTCACACCTTCTGCCACGTAACCTTCTTTAGTTAAAAAGATGCCTTCCTTCTCCTTTAAAGAAGGCAATTCCAGCCGACCACGCACATTATTTAAGAAATTATGCGATTTCCGCCTCACACCGCTTTCCGGAAGATTCCTCGGCGTTTGAAGAAAAACAGCCTCTTTCTCGGTGCCTCTTGGTGCAACGGACAGTTCTTTTCGAAATAAAATAACGTTCGGTTCTTTATATTCGGACGGGGATAAACCAATGTCATGGACGCCCGCCGAAACATTCAGCCGAAAATAGCCATCGGTGCCTCCCGAAAGGTGGTCTAATTTACCGACTGCCTCTAAAATTGCCTCATCGGTATATGGCATTTCAATTCGATATTCTAATAGCGCTTCCCGCAATCTGTCCATATGTGCTTTAAATAAAAACACCTTGCCCTCATACGTTCGGAATGTCTCAAAAAAACCGACCCCATACAAGAAACCGTGATCGAATGGTGAAATCCGCATTTCCTCCGATGGCATATATATTCCGTTAAAAAAACAGTACGTCATTTAACCAAATCCTTTTCCGCCATGCGCTTCGCCTGCCAAAGCGCCTTTGCCTTATTTAAAGACTCTTTATATTCGGCTTCCGGAATCGAATCAGCAACGAGGCCGGCTCCTGCCTGAATATGTGCAACACCATTTTTTACATACGCTGTCCGAATAACAATGTTGAACTCCATATCTCCGTTAAACCCGATCCAGCCGATCGAACCAGTATATAAGCCTCTCCTGTTCGGTTCTAACTCTTCAATAATTTCCATCGTCCTAAGCTTTGGCTGCCCCGTAATTGAACCACCGGGAAAAAGTCCTTTTATAATTTCCGCATTTGACATGCCTTCTTTTGCAGTCCCTCTTACGTTCGATACTAAATGCATGACATGTGAATACCTTTCAATGACCATAAATTCATTTACTTCCACCGTATAATTTTCGCAAACTCGTTCAAAATCTTCGCGTTCCACTTCGACAAGCATTACATGCTCGCCTTTTTCCTTTTTATTAGACAATAATTCTTTTTCAAGATTGATATCTTCTTCATCAGTCTTTCCTCGCGGCCTTGTGCCTCCAATCGGACGAGTGCTCAATTCGGTGCCCCGTTTTTTAAGCAATAGCTCAGGCGAACCGGAAACGACAGCAAAATCTTCAGCTCCGATAAATGCCATATATGGCGATGGATTTACCTTCCGCAGTTGTTCATACATCGTTAGAGGCGTCACAGTTAATCTATCCGATTGGCGGACGGATAAATTCACTTGAGTCACTTCACCTTGCTCGATGTATGTTTGTACATCACGAACCATTTGCTCAAATTGCGGGCCGGAAACGGAAACATCAATCCTTTCTGGTGCCAAAATATCTCTCGGGATATCAGTATGTCTACATCCTTCATTTGCAGATGCCGCCTCCAACCACTGCTCTGCCAAACGATTAGGATCCAATCCACGATCTGGCAATGTCATGAAATATGCAGACTCCTTTTCAATATCCAAAACCGCCCAACGATCAAACAAATAAAATTGCAAATCCGGCGTCTGCAAATCGTCCACCGCAATATTGGGGATCGGCTCATACCTGCGTGCATAGTCATAGCTCACAAAACCAATCGGACCGCCTTGAAAATCGGGCAACTCCGAATCATACGCTATGTTCAGCGAGCTTACCCATTCATTAACAACAGAAAGCGGATCTCCATCTTTCTTCTCTTTTTTGCCATCACGCCAAATGAATTCCAATGATTCACCCGGCATCGCACGGAAAGTGACGAGCGGATCGATGCCAGCAATGCATAATTTCCCCGAACGGCCACTCTCTAATAGTGCATGCTGTAGGCTTTTCTTTGCCAATTCTTTGTACGCATAAAAAAACTGATCTTTTGTCATGTTTACCTTTTTATATTCAGGATTCATCGCCATTCCCCCATTAATCAATCTATCAACATCTTAACGTCTGCTTATCAATTTAGGATACCATTAAGCATAAAAAAAAGAGAGAGCATAAGCCCTCTCAAATAAGTTTTTATTCTTCGTCAAAATGATAAAGCGGGGTGCTTAAATAGCGCTCGCCATTAGATGGTAGAATGGCGACCACTTTTTTCCCTTTTCCAAGCTCTTTTGCCACTTGTAACGCTGCAAAAATAGCCGCTCCGGAAGAAACACCACCTAAGATCCCTTCTTCCCGCGCTGCACGTCTTGCAGTATCATATGCGTCATCATTTGACACTTGAATGATTTCATCGTAAATATCTGTATCCAATACTTTTGGAACGAAACCTGCACCGATTCCTTGGATTTTATGAGGTCCCGGCTGGCCTCCTGAAAGAACTGGAGAGTCGGAAGGTTCTACTGCGACGATTTTCACTTCTGGGAAACGCTCTTTTAACACAGAACCCGCACCTGTAATCGTTCCGCCTGTACCGATGCCTGAAATGAACGCATCCACCCTGTCCAATGCATCCGCAATTTCCGGGCCAGTCGTGAGACGATGAACTTCAGGATTCGCTTCATTGTTAAACTGTTGAGGCATGAACCATTCATTTTTCTCGGACAATTCTTCAGCCTTGGCAATCGCGCCTTTCATCCCTTCTGCGCCTGGCGTCAACACTAAATCTGCACCATAAGCACGCAATAAATTCCGTCGCTCTAAGCTCATCGTGTCAGGCATGACGAGTACTGCCTTATATCCTTTTGCAGCTGCGATCATGGCCAATCCAATTCCGGTATTACCGCTCGTCGGCTCAATGATTGTGCTGCCTTCCTTCAGTTCACCGGACTTTTCAGCTGCTTCAATCATTGCAAGTGCGATTCTGTCCTTTACACTTGATCCCGGGTTGAAGTACTCCAATTTCAAATAAATCTCCGCATCATCCGCCCCTGATAAACGGTTCAATTTGACAAGAGGCGTTTTGCCAACAAGATCTGCAATCGTGTTTCCAACTATACTCATTGTTCTTCCTCCCAATCCCTACTTGTTTGATATGATTTATTGTATTAATCATACAACTTCTTGGTGACAACTGTCAATCGCAAGTCTTCTCTCTCTTCCTTTCCCTTTACACAATTGGATTAATCTAAATTTTCGAGGCAAAAAAAAAAACCGTCCACGCCCTTTTTAGGCGCATGGACGGCATTTNTTGCTCAAGCGCCAATTCACGCTTAATATGCTCTTTCACATCCTTGAATGAAAACGATTGACCTTCAATCACTTCATTTACACGAACAATTGCATATGTACCATCTTCCAAACTTATGACTTTACTAACCTTGCCTTCTTTCGTTCCTTCTGCAGCTTTATAAATTGCCGGATCCACCGTTTCTGTCGTCGCATTAATATATCCGATATCTCCGCCTAAATTAGCTGATGACAAATCAACAGAACGCTCCTTCGCTAACGCATCGAAATTGGAGCCTTTAGATAATTCGTCGAGCGCTTGCTCAGCTTCCTTTTTCGTCGGTACGATTATAATGGAGGTTCTATATGCTGTTAAAATATTATATAGCTGTTCATTTTCCTCATAAAACTTCTTTGCGGATTCATCGCTAATGACGACATCATTCGTCAAAACCTTTTCCAGAATAAGTGTGGAGCGGATTTTTTGCCGTGTCTGTTCCACATCCAAGCCGGAATGGAACCTTCCATCTACAGAGGTGATCAGCGATAATTCAAGCTCTATTTCCTCGTCCGTAACCTTAATACCGTACTTTTCGGCAGCTGTTTCCATTACTTTTTCATTTACTAACTCCAAAAGCACTTCCCGTCCAACTTCTTTTTCCATTGCGGTCATCCATTCCTGCCGAGTAATCGGTTCCCCTGCCACCGAAGCAACCTCTTCAGGAGGCTGCTCCGATTTGTTAGGGATCAGAAAAGCGATGAACCATAGCAAGTTGCCGGCTAACAGTATGCCAATCAGTACTAATAACGGCTTCGTCTTCAGTCTTCTCTTCTGCTCCGGCGGATTCGGAGCAGAATTATTCCGATTTCGCCCGTAGTTCATCAATGAAACCTTCCAACTCGTCTTTTGCAAATAAATATTTCTCGCCGCAGAAATGGCATTCTGCTTCCGCTTGACCGTCCTCATCAATCATTTCGCGAATTTCCTGCTCCCCCA
Organism: Sporosarcina contaminans; assembly: GCF_042679045.1. NCBI lineage: Bacteria > Bacillati > Bacillota > Bacilli > Caryophanales > Caryophanaceae > Sporosarcina > Sporosarcina contaminans. The sequence continues at coordinate 8,273 of NZ_JBHTLT010000022.1, forward strand.
ACCCAAGGATTGCCGTACCGAATCGTTCTTTTGAGCAATTGCACGAGAACTCAACATCCACTTTTTCAAGGATCTCTACATTGTTCGATCCTAATACTTCGCTTAAAATCTCTTCTGGCGTTAAGCCACGATCAATTAATTTAGAAATCGGCTCAACGTTGGCAATTCTCTCTTCTAAAAGACTAATCGTTTCATCTGTAGCTCCTGGCATCACTTGGATAATAAATCCTCCAGCAGCTTTTACTGTGTTGTCGGGATTTACTAAAACGCCCAACGCCACAGCGGAAGGAACTTGTTCGGATACAACAAAATATTGGGTAAAATCTTCTGCCACTTCACCAGAAACAATTGGAACTTGCCCTGTAAAGAAATCGCGCAACCCCAAGTCCTTTACTACTGTCAGCATACCTTCCGTTCCGACAGCTCTCCTGACATCCAACTTCCCTTTGTCATTTAAATCGAAATGAGTTTGAGGGGATGTTGCATAGCCACGGACCTCTCCTTTGGCATTTGCATCGACAACGATAGGACCAATCGGGCCTCCGCCTTCAATTTTAATCGTCAATTTCTCTTCGCCCTTCATCATGGCACCCATCATGACGCCCGCTGTCATCGTACGTCCTAAAGCGGCTGTAGCAGTCGGCCAAACATGATGTCTTCTTTGCGCCTCTCCGACAGTTTCAGTAGTGCGGGCCGCATACGCTCGGATTGTCCCATTAAATGATAATGCCTTCACTAAGTAGTCTTTCATGTAATATCTCCTTTAAACGTTTCTTTCGTAGATCAAGTGCAATCCTTTCAAAGTAAGGAAATTGTCTACGATATCAATCGACTTCGTTTCGCTCGCGATCAGTTCAGCAAGACCGCCTGTCGCAATGACTGTCGGCTCCACCTTACTTTGAGCCTTCATCCTCTCTACAATACCCTCTACTAACCCGACATATCCAAAAACGATGCCCGATTGCATCGCCGAAACGGTGTTCTTCCCAATAATATGTTCCGGACGTGTCAGTTCAACACGTGGCAATTTCGATGCCCGGTCGAATAGCGCCTCCATGGAAATGCCTATGCCTGGTGCGATCGCCCCACCCATATATTCACTTTTTTCATTCACATAACAGAAAGTCGTTGCTGTCCCAAAATCAACGATCACTAACGGACTGCCATACTCATGGATTGCCGCCACCGCATTAACGATCCGATCAGCCCCAACTTCCCGGGGGTTTTCATATTTAATATTCAAACCTGTCTTCAAACCTGGGCCCACGATCAGCGGCCGTAAATTAAAATATTTTTTGCACATTTGCTCCAACGGAAACATGACCGGCGGAACAACCGATGAAATAATGATGCCGTTAATATCTTCAAAACGGAGACCTACATGTGAAAACATCGACTTTACAGACATTGCATACTCATCTTCTGTCCGATGTCGATACGTTTCCATTCTCCAATGGTATTTCAAATCCCCTTGTTCATAAACGCCGAGGACAATATTTGTATTCCCTGTATCCAACACTAATATCATATTCTTTTCCTCGCTAACTTCGACATTTTCCAAAACATCATACCACAATGGACAGAGAGTATAAAAGCAACTGACAACATGCAATCAACTTCTATTTATTTTTGAATCCATCCGATCAAGGCAATTACTTGTAGTTTCCGCTTTGAATTAAGATGTTGCGCAAAGTCTATGCAAAATCTTTTTGACATCGCTTGATTTTTTTACGTGAAAATAAAAAGCACCCTATCAAAAAACAGCCAACCGCCATTAATCGGTTGACTGTTATAAGATCAATCTCTTCTTTGCTCATCAATTGGAGGGAGTGTGCGATCCGTCGATTCTTCCTTCGGTAAATCTGCAACGGAAGGATCATTCGGCGCACCCGTTGAATCCGGATTCACTTCATCGTCTGTATTTTCATCGGCTTGTTTGTTACCATTTCCGTTTTGTTCATACGAACGTTCTGGCAATGTACCGTGATCTTTCAAATGATTAATTTGTTCCGCATCCAATGTTTCCACTTCAAGAAGCGTAGTCGCAATCAAATCAAGCAATTTACGGTTATCCGTTAAGATTTTTCTTGTCCGCTCGTATTGCTCTTTAATGATCCGCTGCATTTCTTGGTCAATCTCATAAGCGATTGACTCGGAATAATTTTGCTCGGAATTAAAGTCTCTACCAAGGAACACATTTCCGCCTTGGCTTTGGCCAAATTGCATTGGACCTAACTTATCGCTCATCCCGTACTCAGTTACCATCGAACGGGCAATGCCAGTCGCACGTTGGAAGTCGTTATGAGCGCCAGTTGACACTTCGCCTAAAACGATTTCTTCAGCGACACGGCCGCCAAGCAAACCGGAAATTTTGTCAAGCAACTCCGGCTTTGTCATGAAGTAGCGATCTTCTTTCGGAAGCATAACCGCATATCCACCCGCTTGACCGCGCGGTACGATTGTAACCTTATGCACGATTTCCGCATCATCTAACATAAGCCCGACGACGACGTGACCTGCTTCGTGGAAAGCAACAATATTTTTCTCTTTTTCGGAGATGACTCGGCTTGTTTTCGCAGGACCAGCAATTACACGATCCGTCGCCTCGTCAATATCAGCCATATCAATCTTCGGTTTCTTGCGTCTTGCCGCGACGAGCGCAGCTTCGTTCAGCAAGTTTTCAAGATCCGCTCCTGAGAATCCTGGCGTGCGCTGTGCAAGTGCCTTCATATTGACAGAATCGTCAAGAGGCTTATTGCGTGCGTGCACTTTCAAGACTGCTTCGCGTCCTTTTACATCTGGACGACCGACTGTAATTTGACGGTCAAAGCGTCCCGGACGAAGCAATGCCGGATCTAAAATATCAGGTCGGTTCGTTGCAGCAACGATAATAATACCTTCATTGCCATCAAAGCCATCCATTTCAACTAAAAGCTGGTTCAATGTTTGTTCACGTTCATCATGACCGCCGCCAAGACCTGCGCCCCGTTGACGACCAACAGCATCTATCTCATCAATGAAAATGATACATGGCGCATTTTTTTTCGCATTTTCAAACAAATCACGAACTCGGGATGCACCGACACCGACGAACATTTCAACAAAGTCAGAACCAGAAATCGAGAAGAATGGAACGCCCGCTTCACCAGCTACCGCACGTGCCAATAACGTTTTACCTGTACCTGGAGGTCCTACCAGCAAAATACCTTTTGGAATACGAGCTCCCAATTCCGAGAATTTTCTGGAGTCCTTCAAGAAGTCAACAACTTCTTCAAGCTCAGCTTTCTCTTCATCCGCTCCCGCCACATCGGAAAAACGGACTTTTTTGCGGTCATCTGTATGAAGCTTCGCCTTGCTTTTTCCGAAGTTCATCACACGTCCGCCACCGCCGCCTTGCGCTTGATTTAATAAGAAGAAGAAGAGGATGATAATGATGATAAATGGCACTAAACCAGTAAAGAAGGATACCCAAGCACTTGTTTCGGGTGCCTTCAAAATTTCGATTTTCGTGTTGTTCTTTTGGCCAATCTCACTAATTTGGCTGATTTCGCTGGTGATTGCAGTATCATTCAACAACGTATTAGTCGTAAACTGCTCACCCTTTTCAGCTCCCTTCAGCACACCTTTAACTTCCAAAACGCTTTGGACAGGTTGGAGCGTCATTTCTTCGACTGCGCCATTTTTTAGCTGTGTGAGAAATTCATCATACCGAATCTCTTTCATCTTCGGATTTGGATTATTTAGTGAACTGAATATCCCCATTATTGCGAGGAAAATCAATCCGTATAATAGAAAGTATCGAAGTATACGATTCATCCCAAGCCTCCTCATTTCTTTCAACAGAAAACTATTGTAAATCTTATCATATAACAGATTCCATCTACAACGAAAATGCCTTTTTCACTTAGGTTGAAAGAAGTGAAATCGGGCAATCACATGTCTCTTCAACAACATCGTCAACTACCAACATCCGTATAGCGAACCATATTACGCAAAACGGCGGAAAAAGCTTTCCATCGCCCCTAAGAAAGGTTTGTTGAAAAACTTTCAAAAAGAGTAGATTTCTTTTTTTAATACGCCGATATAAGGTAAGTTCCGGTACTTTTCTGCATAGTCAAGTCCATATCCTACAACGAAGGCATCTGGAACGAGGAAGCCTACATAATCCGCTTTCAAATCCACTTTTCGGCCTGATGGCTTATCAAGCAAAGTGACAAGTTTGATGGATTTTGCTTTACGGTATTTAAACAATTCTACGAGGTAGTTCAACGTCTTACCGCTGTCAATGATGTCTTCAATAATAAGCACATCGCGTCCTTCGACACTTGTATTCAAGTCTTTTACAATTTTCACTTCGCCTGACGAAACAGTCGCGTTCCCATAACTTGAAACATCCATAAAATCAAGCTCAATATGCGCATCGATATGTTTGATCAAATCGCTCATGAACGGCAACGCTCCTTTTAGTATGCCGATCGCAAGCGGAAACTTATCTTGATACTCCTCAGTGAGCTGTGTTCCTAATTCTTTTACTTTTTCTTGTATTTTCTCTTCAGAAATTAATATTTCTTCGATATCTTTCTTTAACATCGAAATTCCTCTCTTCCTAAATTGGGTGATGATGCCTCTTTCATCTTGAATATGTACTTTTCCCTACCCGTCCACTGATGGGTGAACCGTGTCCCATATCGGATTCCCGGAACTGCGCATATTTCGTGTTGTGCAGTTAGCAGCACAGGTTGCTTCTCTCTCTGCAACGCACCAATTTTTTCATCAATAAATAGCCTCGATAGCCTTTTTGGCTTAGTCATTCCCGGCAGAAGTATCCGATCTCCATCCCGCTTCCCCCGTACGTATAAAGGCAATTCAGATTCAGATAAATTAAAAAAGCGGTGCTCCGATGCTGCATCAGCATGCCCGACTCCATCAGCTTCTATTGTGTTCCAATAGAAAAGGACATCCGCCCAGCGGGTCCAAATTCCCTTTGGCAATAAAATTACATCTTCACAATTGACTTTCTCATCTTTGACAATGGAAATTCTCCCATACTCCCTTACGAAACGTAAGCCGCGCGGAAGATCAATCGAAACGTTCCCTTCAGCGGATTGCATATGATATTGCAACTGTTCCAACAAGTCATGAGTAAACTCGACAGGTATACTTTCCCCATTATAAAGATACTTCAATAGTAGTGGAATGAGACGGGTTTGTAAAGCAGGGTGCATAGCTGCAAAACGATGTTGTTGCACGGTCGGAAAGCCTTTTTCTGAAATTGATACGACCGATTGAAATTGTTTTAATGATAACTGCATCAACAAATCATCGTCCTGTTGCAATTTCTTAGTCATCTTCACCGAATTTAAAGCAGCTGCAGGGTTTTCCGATAAAAGCAAAGGCACAATATGGTGCCTAATACGATTTCTTAAATATGCATCGCTCTCATTGCTCGGATCCTCTCTGAAAATAGCGCCCTTTTGTACTGTATAGGCATAGAGTTCCCCTTTCTTCGCCAAGAGAAACGGACGAATGAGTATTCCTTGCTCCATTTTCCTTACAGGAAGCATGCCTTCCGGCAAACTCCCTTTTGAAATTTGCATAAGGACAGTCTCCAATTGATCCTCCGCATGATGCGCAGTGGCCAACGCATCATAGCGATGGGACTTTAAAATCCTCTTAAAAAATTCGTACCGTCCCTCTCTGCAAATCATCTGGAGATTACCGCCTTCTCTTTCGGCAATTTCAGGGACAGGGACCGATCCACCGTAAAAAGGTACCTTTAACTGTTCGCATAACTCTTTAACGAATCTGCCATCCTCTTTAGATTCTTCTCCGCGCAACATATGGTCTACGTGAACGGCTCCAACCTCAATCCCCAATTGTTGTTGGTGGTTGGCCATAAAAAGCAAAAGCGCCACCGAATCCACACCACCCGAGCAGGCGATGAGGATTCGCTGACCAGATGTAACGAGTTCTTCTTTTTCGATAAATGCCAAAACCTTGCGCTCGAACTGCTTCATTTTCGATCCTCCACTATTACGTACAATATAGTTTATCCGACGACCTTTTCCCGGGAAATAAATCGGCTTCCCAAGGTTTCTTTGGCATTTGGCTTAATTGTCTGCCATTTCGGCAATACATGATCTACCCTCATGACTAAAACGGTACGATCATCATCGACGACTCCGTGTTTCCGTTCCATCTCATGCATGATCCGATCCGCAATCGTTTCTGCGGTTGCATGTTGATGTCTTTCTAATATACCGTACAATGTCTCTTCTTGCTTTTCAATCGTTACCCCTCCATTGAACATCCCGTCCGTCAACATGACAATTAAATCGCCCGATTTCAATTGTTCATTTTTCGCTTCTACTGAAAATGATGGCAGGAATCCTACAGGGACAGAGCGACTATCGAGCCGCAGAAAGTCTTGTCCCCTTTTTATATACGTACTCATCGACCCCGCTTTCCAAGACCAGAGCCTTCCGTCCTGCAAATCAATCAGTGCTAAATCCAATGTCGCATACATATCATCCAATCCATTTAGTGACATAATGTAATGCAATGTATGCATCGCTGTTTCCGGATCCATTTTCCGATTCAAGCATTCCCGCATTAGTCGAATTACTTTTCTGCTCTCTCGGTATGCATTCAAGTCTTGACCCATGCCATCCGACAGCAGAACTGCGGTAAGACCGTCGTGAATCGGAAATACTTCATATGCATCTCCCGCCTGAAAAGTCCCCCCTCCTGCTGTTGCAACAATGCCATATTCCAAGGAAAATCTTACAGCGGATGAAAACGTCAATTGAATATGAGGGAAAGGATCTTGCTGCGCAGATGATTTCTCCACTTTAAAAGGTTCGTTATACATCTCCTCCAATATTGGCAGAATAAGCCGTTCCGCCACTGTCGTATCCGTTTCATAATCAGATCTTCTTTCAGGTATCGAGCAAACAACGCGATGTGAACCGGGTTCTTCCGATAAAATGTCCACTTGGAAAAACTCAATACCTTGACTCTTTAAGCGATTTGAAAACTCTTCCTCTGAATGTTTATGAATCGACAGCTCCCCTTTAATATCATTCATTACTTTTTCAAGATGGTTGCTCATATCTCTTAACTGCAGTGCCAACATTCTCCTTCCATGCTGCAGCTGGCCCATTAACAACCGATTTGCCGACTGTTCCTCCATTTCTTTAATTAATCCGTTGAAGCGTATGCATTTATATTTAATTTTCTCCTCCACCCGATGCCTCGCCGCTTTCTTTGTAGCGGAGTATGTCATGTCCCATTCATTCAATAAATCCGGCATTCCTTCATTGCCCTCCCAACACTTCGAATAACGGAAGCAAGACTGGCATATGGTTGGAATGGGGCGCGCCTCTTGAGCTTCATTTGAAGGGATTCGGTCACTGACAAGGTTGGACATGAATTCTGCAAACTGTTGAAAATCAGATAATTGTTCATCTAAACGATCCGCCATCCATTTTTGCCGTTTCTTAGAAAGATCCTGTTTTTCCGGATAAATAATATGTTTAATTGGCTCTACTATTTTTGTTGGAATCATAAAAAATAGAATGGTTGCCACGCCAATGGATATAAAATGGGATATATCTAATGGGAGCATTAAATCATATAGTAAGAAAAAGACAGATACCGCAAAGGCTCCCGTTGCAATACCTAATTTGCCCAAGCGTTTCATAGCCCCGGCCAATAAACCGGTCATGCCATAGACGGCCATCATTCCTGTAAATGAAAGTTCTGCAATGCCTGCAATCGCTGCAATCATCATTGCGATTGTCGTTGAAAATGGCAGTCCGCCAGATAGTGCAGCTAATAGTATTGTCAGATGAAGCAATACTCCCGAAATAGATACTGGACCGATCATTAATCCACCCATCCCAGTCGTAGCCATCGTCCCGATAATGCAAACAGCCCCTAGTCTTTCAGGTGTCCACTTGCCATAGAAAATTCGTTCTGATTGAGGGAATGCAATAAAAAGGAAGAACGTCATGAACAGAGCCAACACTGCTTCAAAACCGATCGTCAACTGGATCGGCACAGGCGTATGGCCGCTATACATAATGAACTGCCATAACACTTGTACGACAATTATTGTGCCGGCTACCGTCAAGGGAATTGATTTTCGGAAAAACGGATGTTTCACGACGACCGTAAATAATATGAGCTCAAATAAATGAATGACGGCTTGTCCAAGTCCTAAGAAAGCACTTCCGGTCATCCCGCCAATAAAGACCCATAATAAATATTTACGAAAACGGGTCTGTGCAAGTGCCCATACCGGCAAAAAGAACGGAACCGCCGTGTCGAACAAAACTGCTTGAGATAAGAAAAATGAAACTAATAAAAATAGAGCCGTTAACAAAATATGCATCTTTCGTTTTCCAATTGATTCGATCGTCTGCCTGAATTGACTGCTAATCGGTCTTTCCAAATTACCTATCATCTTCATCTCTACATTCCCCCTATGTTTCCTTTGCAACGAGTATACATAGAATTGACAGAAGAATTTGTCCATTCGTGACAGGTCAACTAAAAAACCTTTCGACTATTTACGAAGGTTTTTTATCATTTCGATGACAGATAGAGCCATTCAATCAAAAAATCTTGAACGTCAGCCACTTATATTTTGTATAAGCAATGAACAATAGTTAGAGGAAAACCCCTTTGCTTACGCAGTCTTCTTCACTATTTGAGGATGCGCAAAAACTTGGCGAATTAAATGGAATTTAGAGAGTTTTCTACCTATCTATAAGCCGATAATATTCTACTCTATAAACTCAAAGTATAGGTTGACAGACCGCCCCGGCGCATGTATTATGAGTATTGTTGTTCTGAAAAACATATTCAGACATAATGGCGGCGTAGCTCAGCTGGCTAGAGCGTACGGTTCATACCCGTAAGGTCGTGGGTTCGATCCCCTCCGCCGCTATATAGAAAAAAGCAGCTCCTATATAGGAAGCTGCTTTTTTATATACCATTACTATAATTGTTTTCTACAGCAGGTCTCACCGATTCAATTTGCTCCTTATGATGCAAATCATGGTGAATAAAATCTGAGAAATATTCACGTATTGACAATGCATGTCCGCCAATTTTAAACGATTCGTCCCACTGAGAGTCATCTATCTTTTTTAATGCGTCGATATTTCTTTGTCTTTGTTTCTTTGCATATTCAATCGTTTCGGCAAATGTCTGCTTACGGGCCAAACTTGCAGCAGCATCATTGAAAGGCCCCCACGGAACATCCTCAAGCTCCTTTCCTTCTTTCATGTCCGGTAGCCGTTCTTCTCTTGTAAAGCGATCCCATTCAGCCATATGCATTACGATTTCATTTGGCGACCACTTTCCCTCTTTATACGGTAAGGAAGCAATTTGCTCGGGTATCGTTTTTAACGACTCCATCCAAATGATATAGTCATTCAATTTGCTAAGAACTTGTTCTTTCTCCATAAATTCTCCCCCTTTTGTATAATTCATTCGCCAAAAAAGAAGAAATTCCTCTAAAAAATAAAAAGCGATTCTATAGCCGAAAATCGACTATAAAATCGCTTTTGTGATCTATTACAAACTTACTCATAGATTGAAACAGCCAGCAAGTTATCCTCTTCTTGCACCACGGCCACCACGTTTAGACTCAGTTGCTCTCTTCAGAGTAGATAAACGTTCTTCACTGTCTTTCATAAACTTTGCCATTTTTTGCTCAAAGTTTTCTGGACGGTCTTGGTTTGGTCGACCGCCGCCGTGACGAGGACGCTGAGGGCGTTGAGGGCGTTCGGATTCAGGCTTCGCTTTACGAATCGACAACCCGATCTTGCCATCTGTTCCGACATTCATCACTTTCACTTCAACCATGTCGCCTACTTTTAAATGGTCATTAATATCTTTTACATAATTGTCCGCCACTTCACTAATATGGACCAGACCAGTTGAACCGTTCGGCAGCTCAACAAATGCCCCGAAGTTTGTGATTCCTGTAACTTTCCCCTGTAACTTGCTGCCTACTTCAATTGACATAAAAAAAATGCTCCTCCTTAAGATTTAAACGGCCCCTTGTTAGAAGCCTTTTTACCGTATGGGCGAGTCCTGCAAAATTGCAAGATCCTTACTTTCATTATAGCCAACAAAAAAAGAGTGTCAATAAGACTACTCTTTTCCGTCATCTTTTTTATCTGTCTTTTTCTTTTCAGGAACCGAAAAGATAATTTCATTTTTATCCGACAGGAAATATTCTTTTCGTGCAAGCTTGGCAATGTACTCTTCATCATCCAACTTCACAAGCTGCCTCTTGAGCATCTCCTGCTCTTCCTGAACTTCGCTTAGTTGTGCAAGCACCTTTTCTTTTTCAGCTTCTTTTGCGCTCAATGTCTGCTTTTGCTGGATAAACGTATTCGTTAATCCTCCAAATACGACGAATGTGATAACAGCGTAGACAATAAGCCTTTTTTGAAGACGTCTTTTCTGCTTATGTCTCCAAATTTCTTTTTTACGCAACGAGCGGACATATTCAGTTTCAATCGATGCAACGGTTGCGGATGGTTTCCTATTCCTTTGCTCCATGTCCTGCACTCCCTCTCATTACAACAGAAATTCGATAAGTCTATTAATTATACCTTATCCTTTAGTATTTTTAAAGACTTTATTCGAAATGTAATGATATAGCAATGTAAAAGGGGAGATGATGAGAAGAATGATTTTTATAATCATCCGTACAATAAAACGGATTATGTTGACGATTAGGCGGATGACGAATACGATCGGCCTAATCACCAACAGTTGGATCACTCTTCCAACGAAGCGGAAAGGACGATAGAATACAGACGCATACAGTAACATTCCAGAAATTTGTGCAAATGGATCATACATTCTCCAAGCTCCATCCCGAACAAGAAAAAGAATATAGAAAGACGCGCTGCCGATGATGATCCAACCAATCACTTCAAACCATACGGCATGTCTACGGATGAAGGACCCTTTCCGTGTTGCTGAAACGCCGGTGCCGATCAAGTCCATTATTGCTCCGGCACCTATCCCTGTCCCGATCATCGCAAGCAAACTAAGAAACTGGACAGAGAGGCTCATCCAAATAATTTATGGAGGAAATTACGAGACCCTGACTCTTCTTCATCGTACTGTATTGTTGCTATCGTTCCCTCCAATGTGAGAAGACCCTTATCAACGTCTAAATGGACGATGCGCAGCTCCTCCCCGCGAATTTGCAAAACACCTTGCGATGTCCTTACGATAAACTCCTCTTGATCAAAACGATCAATCGTTTTTACAGATGTAATATCCATTCGTTTTCTGTTTCGCATCGTGACGACATGATCACCCGATGGAATTGCGTATGTTGGACTATCCGTCTGGATTTGCATACTATTCCTCCTTTGCTTGTACGTTCACAGCCATCTTATGCGGGAGGATAAAAAAACATGACAGGGAATTTTCCTGTCATGCCAGCTTGTTGACAAACGCTCGCATACTGCGTTGCTCGCCTCGCTCGTCCCCTCATGAACCTATAGTTCTATTCGGGTCTTCGCTCGACTTCGCGCCTTGTCTGACAAGCGTTTTCAAGCCAAGCTGGGCAAACACCTTTCTCATGACTACAAACCTTTAAATGACTGTAGACAAAGTGAAAAGATACTTTGTCTACAGTCTGACATGACAGGGAATTTTCCTGTCATGCGAATTGATTTCTATGCGTTCCAATGGTTGCTGATAAGCCAATTTCCAAATTAATAATGAAATACTGCACGGACAGACAGCTATGAAATGACATAGTTGCTTGCTACTTAATCTTCATCATCGATAAATTCCGGTTCCACTTTTTCAAGCTTTTCCTCTTTTAAAATTGTATACATCGATGCGGCATCTTCTTTTTTTGTCGATTCCTTTAGTTCATCGACTCTTGCCGTAACAACTTTTTGCCCGAATCTGATGGACAGTTCATCACCTGCTTTTACGACCGAAGAAGCTTTAGAAACTTTTCCGTTAATTGTAATTCTTCCTTGGTCGGCCACTTGCTTTGCTAACGTTCTTCTTTTAATTAGCCTCGATACTTTCAAAAACTTATCTAATCTCATTTCTTTTCCCTTCCTTTCGCTCGCTGCCAAAATTCTTCCAATTCATCTAATGTATAGTTTTTAAAATCGCCTCTACCTGCTTTAACACATTGCTCAACATAGCTGAACCGCGATTTGAATTTTTGATTGGCATGCTGCATCGCCTCTTCTGGTGACAGCTTTAAGAAGCGGGATAGATTGACCAATGTAAAGAGGACATCCCCCAACTCATCCGTTTGGCTCTGCTTCGTTCCATTCGCCACTTCTTCCTTGAATTCCTGCCATTCTTCCTCAAATTTGTCAAAAGCACCTGATATGTCTGGCCAATCGAAGCCGACTTTCGCTGCTTCCTTTTGGTAATTGAAAGATGTGAGCAATGAGGAGCTATGACGCTCTTGCCCTTCCAACAGAGTTTCAACGTGTGGCTTCTCAGCTTTTTTGATTTCCTGCCAATTCTTCAAAACTTCATCGGAATTTTCCACATTTCGATCACCGAATACATGCGGATGGCGACGGATCATTTTTTCTCCAACTGCCTGTAAAATGTCCTCCATTGCAAAATAGCCATTATCTTCCCCGATTTGCGCATGCAAAAATACTTGCAGCAGAACATCGCCCAACTCTTCGACCATTCCTTCATCGTCCTCTTGATCGATCGCTTGTAATAGTTCATGCGCTTCTTCAATCAAATAGCGTTTCAGCGATTCATGTGTCTGTTCACGATCCCAAGGGCACCCATCTGGGGCACGTAGTGCAGCAATGATTTCTCTAAATGCAGACCATTCCTTCAATCGCCTTTCCCGCTCGATAACCGGCGGCACATATACTGTCGTCAAATTGTCGATTTCCGTCTCGCGATCAAGTTCGAATAACGGCACTGTGCGGAGTTTTTCTGATGAAGAACCCGCTGCTGTTACAATTGTAACTGGATGATCGTATGCATACTTTTCCATAAGGGATAGCTTCACTTCGGAAGCAACAAATGCGTCATATACTTGTCCAATGAGCACATGTTGTGTCATCTGTACATCATCGCGCTTCATATCCGTTCCATCTACTAGCTGGAACCCTTCAATCGGATCAATTCGCAACGCCGCAAAAATCGGATCTAAAAAGCTGTTTCCGCCGGCAAACTGTAATTTCACGAAGCCTTCCCTTTCTTTTTCGATCAAAAGCTGCACGGTCCGCTCGGCTACTAACGGATGTCCAGGCACAGCATACGTGATGTGCTTTTCTTTAGATAGGGCCAACAGCCTCTCTGTTATTTCTTCATAGACTGTTTCAAACGCATCGTTTTCCACATACACTTCATCAAAGCTGTCGATTTTTATTCCTTCCGCTCTCAATTGCTCAATTGCCGGGTGTTGTTCCGTCCTAACAATAAGAAATTCCGCTTCCTTCAATTTTCGGTAGATACCTAAAGATAATTGGTCTAAGTCTCCGGCGCCAAGGCCGATTATTGTGATTGTATTCAATCCGTTCACCTTCTTTTTTTAGTAAGCCATAACTGAACATACGCCAATCTTCTTCCGAACGGCAGCAAATACCATTCTTTCTCCGCAAACAGGCGCACTTTCATAATGATGATCAGAAATACGGATGCACCTAAAACTACAGCTGTCAAAGCTGTCAAGGCCGCCCCTATCCGGGAAGAAATGTTATCGAATAGATATCCGTCCGCTATGATCATCCATGGCAAGATGACTGCCGCCATCGCTACAGTTGCTAGTAACAGCCAACTGTAAAATCGCTTTGATGCTAAGTTGAGCGGCCACACTTTTTTAAAATAAAATAGCAGTCCCACGGCAATTATGACGAAGCCGATATTGCCGGCGATTGAAGCGCCAATAATATCGTATCGCGGAACGAGTAGTTTGTTCGCAAAAACCTTTACAGTTAGCCCGACAAAAAGCAATAACGTTGGTATTTTCACTTTCCCTGCCCCAATCAGAATAGCTGTCAACGGCAAGATGAGCGACAAAAAGAAAATTTGGAAGCAGAAAATGATGAGCGCAACGGAACCGTCCCGTGTTTCAAAAAGCATTTCATTTACATAGGGAAGAACGAGCGCTAGACCCATTGCAGCAGCCCATCCAAAAAGAAACGCGGTTCTATAGGTTAACTGAATAAACGGCTCCGCACCTCTCCCTTCTTTTTTAGAAGAGTGATGGGCAATTAGCGGTACAATCGCTAACGCTAATGTTGAAGAGATTAAAATCCCCATTTGAACTAGCGGCTGTCCCCGGTCGTAGACGCCCTTCAGTTCCATAGCTGTCTCACTAGTAATACCTTTCGCAAGCAAACTATTGAAAACCGTGAAAGAATCGACAAGCTGAAATAACAGTAAAATAAGGGAACTTGCGCTAACACTTAAACTGATGAGCGTTAGTTCCTTCACGATGTACCATCCGTTAACACGCTCAGCAGGACCTTTATATTCATTTCTGTAAAATAGCAGCAAAGTCAGAACGCCCATCGCTTGCCCGATTACCGCACCCCACATCGCCACTTCACCCGTTCTATAAAATGAAGCACCGGCACGCACAGCTATCCATGTCCCAATCAAAATAATCGAGACGCGGAATACCTGCTCAGCAACATTCGATACAGCAACGGGCGTCATATTCCCTGTCGATTGGAACGATCCTTTCAATACTGCAAGCATCGGCATGACGAGAACGATATATGCACCTGCACGCAGCAAGGAAGTTAGTTCAGGATCCCCCATTGAACTTGATAGAAATGGAGCGAAAACCATTAATAAAGTAAAAAACAATACGGAAAGGCCCGACAAATAAAGCAAGGCGATGCGTTTTACCGTTTTGGATTCACGTTCACTTTTGCTGCTCGCAAGTAGCTTGGACACCGCGACAGCAAATCCATAGGATGTCCAAATGATGAAAATCCCGATAAACGGATACACTTGCTGATAAATATAAAATCCTTTATCGCCTACTAAATTTTGGAACGGAACTCGATACACCGCGGCAAGCAGCTTGACGATGATGGCCGAAATCGTCAAAATCGACGCACCTTTCATGAACGTTTTCATATTCCACTCTTTGCTGACCATTGTAATTCCTCGTTTACTATAGATTAGCCTTATTATATCATCGGCAAATTTACTCGTTAAAGCGATTCCAATTAAGAGGAATATAAACAGTCTATCGGAACACCAAAAAGAAAGCGATTCATTTGAAGTTTCGCAGCTCAAATGAATCGCTTTCCTGCAGAGCTTACGATTTTGTTTCTCATATTAAACAACGATTCTAAAAATAAATAGATTGTTTTTTCGAGAAGCGCTATATAATAGATTGATAACCAGTTGTATATGCTCTGCCTTTTATATTCTATTTTTCTTAGCCAAATACACTGACAGCATTGGGGGTTAAAGATAATGGGTTTTCCTTTATTAGAAACAGACAGGTTACAATTGATTCAAATAAAAGAGGAACATGCATGTCCTTATTTTGAAATTATGTCTAAAGATGAAGTTACGAAATACTATGGGATGGATAGCTTGCAAAGTATAGAGGATGCTACAAAAATAATCCAATCCATGCAAAGCACCTATGAAAGCAAAAGAGGCATCCGTTGGGGGATTGTATTAAAGGAGACAGGCGACTTTATTGGAACAGTCGGTTTGAATAATCTTAGCACATGGAGCAAGAAGGCTGAGATTGGGTATGAACTGCACCCTTCCCATTGGAATAAAGGCATAACGAGCGAAGCCGTGAAAAAGGTATTACACTATGCATTTGAAGATTTACATTTGTCTAGAATGGGTGCCGTCACGTACCCGGAGAACGTGTCTTCGATACGCTTATTACACCGATTTGGTTTTGTTCAGGAAGGCTTATTAAGGGGATATCTCTATCAAAATAATGAATCTCACGATGCGCTCATCTTTTCATTGTTGCGGACGGAGTATAATGATAGCAATTGAATGAATTGTAAATACGACAATTTCATTGATTGATCGCCCCGATTATGATTCATAGCTTATCCAATCCGATACAGAAAGCAAAAAGTCACTTTTACAAATTACTCGTTGGTTAAAGGCGACACTTTGGAAAGAAGCTCGGTAATGGTTACGACAATTTAGGAAAGTTAGAGGCCCATAATGATGAACCTCTAACCGATTCCCTTAGTCTATTTGTAAATAACTATGGACAGCGCTACCTCTATTAAGGTAATTGTCTTTTCGGCAAAATTTTATATATTTTTAAACCGAATACTCAATCATTTCTTTATGCAACATTAGTGATATGGAGTGAAACTTATAGTGTAACAACAGCGCAGGCGCCTTCCAAGCGGCAGTCGAAGCCATAAGACTGTCAACGTGCAAACGCTGGCGAGGCTTATAGCGGGAGGCATCCGTTAGCGCCGAAGCGGATTATCAAAGAGAGAGTAGATAGATTTATGCGTTTGCATCTGACTTTATGAGTGGGACGGAAGCAGTTATGCGTGGAAAAGCAGTTTTATGCGCGGCAAATAGGAGTTAAGCGTCTCTGTATCGTTTTATGCGAGCTTTATAAGCGTTATGCGTTTCGAATCCAATTTAATGCGTATTGAATGGTGGTTATGCGTTTCTGTAATTATTTGGGGAGAAAAGAATTATAAGTGGAACAACAGCGCAGGCGCCTTCCAAGCGGCAGCCGAAGCCATAAGACTGTCAGCGTGCAAACGCTGGCGAGGCTTATGGCGGGAGGCATCCGTTAGCGCCGAAGCGGATTATCAAAGAGAGAGTAGATAGATTTATGCGTTTGCATCTGACTTTATGAGTGGGACGGAAGCAGTTATGCGTGGAAAAGCAGTTTTATGCGCGGCAAATAGGAGTTAAGCGTCTCTGTATCGTTTTATGCGAGCTTTATGAGCGTTATGCGTTTCGAAACCAATTTAATGCGTATTGAATGGTGGTTATGCGTTTCTGTAATTATTTGGGGAGAAAAGAATTATAAGTGTAACAGCAGCGCAGGCGCCTTCCAAGCAGCAGCCGAAGCCATAAGACTGTCAGCGTGCAAACGCTGGCGAGGCTTATGGCGGGAGGCATCCGCTAGCGCCGAAGCGGATTATCAAAGAGATAGTAGATAGATTTGAAGGCAATTGAATAAATCGCGGATATATTAATGAAAAACAGCCCACTTGCACCGAATTTTTGGTGCTTGCAGGCTGCTTTTTATTGTTCCATTTGTTTTGCGAGGAAGTGAGCCGCTGTTTCTGCTGCTTTTTGTTCAGCTTCCCCTAAAAAATGCACTTTGGACAGTAAGTAAACGGCTCCAATCGTATCGCCGCCAGCAACAATTGGCATGATGCAATATGATTTAACCTGTTCTACTTGTCCTGGTACCCATTCAACTGCTTTTTCAAGTTTTTCCATTACCATTGTGCGTCCAGACAGCACTTCTTCTACATCCGGAGTCAATTGCCTGTTTAAATAGTCCTTTTTCGATAAACCGGATACCGCGATCATTTCATCTCGATCGCTAATGAGAGCGGGCGTGCCTAATGTTTCATATAGTGTTTCTGCATACTCCTTCGCGAATTGACCTAATTCGGAAATAGGGGAGTATTTTTTTAAAATGACTTCTCCATCCCGGTCAGTGAAAATTTCCAGCGGATCTCCTTCTCGAATACGGAGGGTTCGTCTAATTTCTTTAGGAATAACAACCCTTCCCAAATCATCAATTCTCCGCACGATACCTGTTGCTTTCATGCATGATGCCTCACTTTCCCAAAATTGAAAACCGTCTTCCGTTCGGATATAGTATGCTTCATGCATGGACATTTTATGCAACAGTACCTTTACACGGCATTAGAGTTTTGTTCTTTCAACGCATTCTTTAGAATTTCCATCATTTCCTCTACAACATCGAACTCGGTCATTTTTCCAACATGTTTTTCGTCAATTGTTAGGATGAGTTTGCCTTCTTCCATTTTAAAACCAATTGCACGGCCAAATTTCATTGAATCCGATACAACTTTTCCGCCGTCAACACGGTTTGTTCCTTCCTGCGAAAGGATGATTTCAATAATGGATCGCTGTTTTTTGATGGATTCAACGCCTGCCAGTCTTCCCCACGCTTTTATTCTGCCAACACGAAGCAATAGATCAGCCTCTAAAG
Source organism: Sporosarcina contaminans (assembly GCF_042679045.1). Taxonomy (NCBI): domain Bacteria; kingdom Bacillati; phylum Bacillota; class Bacilli; order Caryophanales; family Caryophanaceae; genus Sporosarcina; species Sporosarcina contaminans. The sequence continues at coordinate 26,481 of NZ_JBHTLT010000022.1, forward strand.
GTAAATCTCCGAAACGGTCTGTCATTTCATCGACAAGCTCTGTGTAATCTTCGTCCGTCTCTATTGCTTTTACTCGTTTGTACATTTGGATTTTTTGGAAGCCATCTCGTATATACGTATCTGGCAAATAAGCGTTAATTGGCAATGAAATTTCTACATCAGGAATTTCTGATTTCACAATGCCCGTCTGTTTTTCTTCAATCGCTTCTTGCAGCATTTGAGAATAAAGATCAAATCCAACCGAATCGATAAATCCATGTTGCTGGGCACCTAACAAGTTCCCTGCACCGCGGATCGATAAATCCCGCATGGCAATTTTAAATCCAGAGCCTAATTCAGTGAATTCCTTAATTGCCTGTAATCGGTTTTCCGCAACTTCTGTCAGCACTTTATCCCGCTGGTACAAGAAATACCCGTAAGCTACTCTATTGGATCGGCCAACACGCCCTCTGAGCTGATAAAGCTGTGAGAGGCCCATACGGTCTGCATCGTGGACAATCAATGTATTGACGTTCGGAATATCAATTCCCGTCTCAATGATCGTTGTCGTTACAAGAACATCGTATTCTCCTTCGAGGAAAGATAGGATAACGGATTCAAGCGTAGATTCTCCCATTTGGCCATGTGCAAAAGCAACGCGGGCATCTGGAACCAACTGCTTGATTTCATCTACCTTTTTCGCCATATCTTCGACGCGATTATATAGATAAAACACCTGTCCTCCACGTGCCATTTCACGTTCAATCGCCTCCCGGACAAGCGGCAAATTATGCTCCATTACATACGTCTGCACAGGGAATCGATTCGCTGGCGGCGTTTCAATAACAGACAAATCGCGCACGCCTAACATAGACATATGCAAGGTACGCGGTATCGGCGTTGCCGTCAACGTGAGGACGTCCACATTTGATTTCAATTGCTTAATTTTCTCTTTATGAGTTACACCGAAACGCTGCTCTTCATCCACAATCAGCAGCCCTAAGTCATGGTAAACGACATCTTTAGATAAAAGACGATGCGTCCCAACAACGACATCAATCGTTCCAGCTTTCAATCCTTTTAATGTTTCCGTCTGCTCTTTTTTTGTGCGGAATCGATTGAGCAATGACACCTCGACCGGGAATCCGGAAAAACGCTCTTTCATCGTTTCATAATGCTGTTGAGCCAAAATGGTCGTCGGCACTAAAAAGGCAACTTGCTTACCATCTGACACCGCTTTAAAAGCCGCTCGGATGGCAACTTCTGTTTTCCCATAGCCGACATCTCCACAAAGCAAACGATCCATCGGACGCTCTCTTTCCATATCCTGTTTTACTTCAATAATGGACCTCAGCTGATCCTCTGTTTCGTCATACGGAAAGGCATTTTCAAATGCCCGTTGCAAATCGTCATCAGGAGAAAATGCATATCCCTTCTCTGATTCCCGCTTTGCGTATAATTTGATCAAATCGTCTGCAATATCCTTTACTGCCGTTGTTACTTTCTTCTTTGTCTTCGTCCATTCAGTGCCACCCAATTTATGCAGCTTCGGTTCCTTTTCACCGGAGGCAACATACTTTTGGATAAGATCGATTTGATCTGCCGGAACGAATAGTTTATCTTCGCCTCGATATCTAATGTCCAAATAATCTTTATGGACACCATTAACTTCCAATGTAACAACACCATAGTATTTACCAATTCCGTGATGGACATGTACGATGTAGTCACCGGGCTTTATTTCCGAATAGCTTTTAATTCGTTCAGCATTCGTCATCTTTTGAGGGCGCGACTTTCGCTTTGTCTTCCCTTTGAACAGCTCGGCATCTGTTATGATAGCAAGGCGCTGAAAAGGCAATTCGAATCCCGCGGACAAGTCACCGTCTAAAATGGTTAAAGTTCCACCTTCTTTGGACGGCTTTGTGTTTAGCGAGAATTTCATATCATAATCCGCTAAAATCGCTTGGATCTTTTTCATCCGTTCCTCGCCATCAGCTATGACGAAGACATTGTATTTGCCTTGCTTCCATCGTTCAATTTCATTTTGCAATAAATTCATTTGTCCGTGAAATTCCTGCATTGGTTTACAGGAAAATGTAACCGTTTTTTTCAATGTTATTCCCGGAATGGCACGAATGAAAAGAGAGAGATATGATTTTTGTTGCTCGATCATTTTATGCATTTCATCAAAAGAAAAAGAAATTTTAGCATCGTGGAGGATTTTCCCCTCTTCTAAAAGGGTCAGATACCACTCCTTCTCCTCGGATTCGAGGGCATGTGCCACTTCTACAATCCTTCCAATTTCATCGAAAAGAACGACACCATTTTGCGGAAAGTAATCCCCTAAGTAGGCAGGCGGATGATCGGCAAATGAAATATATTTCATCATGCCATCAGGTATAATTCCTTCTTTCAACAAACCAATGTCTCGGTTCATATTTAGCATAAGCAGTTCTTTTATTTCATCTTTTTTAATCTTTTTCAAACTATTACTAAGCGCTTGTTCAAGGTTCGTTCCTATTTTAGCTAACTCTTCTTGACTAAAAATAAATTCAGTAGCGGGCAATATCGTCACGCGATCCAATTTTTCTATTGATCGTTGATCATCAGCCGAAAAAGTACGAATCGAATCTACTTCCGTGTCGAACAGTTCAATACGGATCGGGTTTTCCAATGTTATAGGATATATATCTAAAATACCGCCACGCAATGCAAAATCCCCAGGAGTCGTCACCATCTCCTGACGTGAATAGCCCATGGCAGATAGTTGATTTGTCCAATAATGAACATCTATCTCTCCGTCTGCTTCAACTGACAACGAACTTTTCAACCATTGTTCCTTAGCGGGCAGCAGTTTTTTCATTCCTGCAACAGGCGTTATATAAATACCTTTACCTACACGTAATAGATGATCTATCGTGTCAATCCTGTTTGCACGAAGCTCATAGCTTGAAATGGAAAAATCTGCTGCGATCAGTTCTTCCGCAGGGTAAAGATGAACATGCGTTTCCCCAAGCATTTTGACCAAATCATCATATGTGCGTTGCGCCTGCAGCATATTCGGAGCGACGATCAAAATCGGCTTCGCCATAGATTGCTGCAAAGCTTTGAAAAAGACAGATTTTGCACCGCCAGACAAGCCGGATAAAAGATGCCGATCCTGTCCGTCCTTCAGATCTTCCACAACATTATGAATCTCTTTTTCTTGTAAAAATATATCTATAAGCGCATCCAATGATCTTGTTCCTCTCTTTATAAAAAATCGATCTCAGCTCGGCATAAGGGAATCCGTATTTTTACACGCTCTCATCTACCGAGGAATTTATTTTTATTCATCTGTGACGACGCGAAGAAATCATGCACTCCTTCGCACCTCATCATTTTGTCCGTAAACTACACCACTGAATAAAAATAATTTAAAGTAGAAAAAGCTTTGTGCGCTTATTTTGCGCCAAAGCAGAAACCTCTATTGTAACCATTTTTTTAAAGCGTAATAATTCGGAAACATTCGCAATGATTGTTCGCATTGTTCGCAAATGCATTTGACCGTCATGGATCCGTCTTGATCGTATTCCAAGAAGTGATCCCCTTGTCCTTCATCAGACTTTTTCAAGTCATTGATGACGTCCTTCACGGACTCGAACGGAATATTTCCGATCTCTGTGTTGCAATGTCTGCAAGCATAACGTATCGACATGTTCATCGGCCCCTTTTTATGAAAGTATAGGCAGATGACAATACGATTATTCCTTTAAAGTGCAACGATTCATTTCACAATGATTCTAATTTTCTTTTTGCTGATTAAATGTATTCATAACTTCCAAAAACGGCTTTTTCAACCATTCCTCACATGCGTCCGCACTTCTTTGCACCATATCCTCAATTAGAGGTAATTCTTCTTTGCTAAAAGTAGAAAGGACGTAATCAGGAACTTTCATGCCACCTGTCGGGCGGCCAATTCCCATGCGTACACGATTAAAAGTTAATGTCCCAATATGGGCAATTAACGATTTCATGCCATTATGGCCCCCAGCGCTCCCCTTTTGGCGCAACCGCAATTGACCAGGTGCTAAATCAAGATCGTCATACATTACGACAATGTCATTTACGTCAATGTCATAGTAATCCATCAGTGGCCTTACACATTCACCAGAAAGGTTCATATAAGTTAAAGGCTTCACTAATAACACTTTGCCTTCTGGCCGATGAAGGATTGTATAGGATCCGTTGAATTTCAATTGCATTGGAGGAGCCGCAAATCGCTCGGCTAACTCATCAATAACTTGAAATCCAACATTATGACGCGTCTTTTCATATTGTTTTCCCGGGTTACCGAGGCCGATCATCATTTTCATATTTCGTCTTCCTTTGCGTTCTTTTGAATGAATCTTTGGCATAATTGATCCTTCATATAGAATCAAACTTTCTCATATAATTCCTTTCATAATCAAAAGTCTTTTGCCAAAGGTTTAACTTGAATCGGCATGGTGTATCGTCTCTCACTATTTGAAATGCTTTTAGACAGTTGTCACAGTCGCGTGATTTCTACACCTGACGTAGTGCAATTGCACAATCAAGTTACAAAGCAAAAAGGGGCGCACGGCAAATCGTGCGCTCCTATTTATTCTGTTATCCTGCTTATGCTTCTTCTTTTTCTCCGATGACTTCTGGCTCTCCATCTGTTGCATCCGCTTCATCCAACTCTTCCTCTGTTCGAGGAGCAGAAATGGAAACGAGAGCAAAATCATCATCGTTTAGAATTTCAAACTTACTTTTTTGGCGAATATCTCCGACTGAAATCGTTTCTCCAATTTGCAAATTAGATACATCAACTTCAATGTTTTCCGGTATATCTGAAGGTTTTACTTTGATTGTCACCTCGCGATTAGGCTGCTGGACAATTCCGCCTTCCTTTTCACCGATCGATTCACCTGTTAAGTGTATCGTCACTTCGACTTCAAGCTCTTCTGTCATATTGATTGCTAAAAAATCCGCGTGGCGGATGTCGCCTTTAAGGGCATCTTCTTGGTAGTCGCCCAAAACGACATTTAATACTTTGCCATCGACGTTTAGCTTTATGACGCCGTTGCGTCCTACTTCACGCAATGTGCTGATCAGGTCTCTTTCCTGTATGGCAATTGGTGTAGACTCCGTTTGATAACCATATACAACGGATGGAATATAACCATCTTTTCTTAATGCGTTTAATGCAGATCGTGTTTTAACTTCTCTTGATTTCGACTGAATTGCTGTACTCATACGTTTAGTCACCTTTCCAGAAAAAAGTTATTCTAACTATTGAAATACCCAAAATCAGACGACATTAAACTAAGGTTGGTAGATTACTCAAACAATGTGCTGACGGATTTTTTCTCGAATACTCGAATGACCGCCTCGCCTAAAAGCTTCGCGATTGACAGCTGTTTGATTTTTGGTGATTTTTTGCTTTCCGGCAATTCGATCGAATTCGTAATGATCAATTCCTTGATCTTTGAATTGTCGATTCGCTCGATGGCAGGGCCGGAAAGTACAGGGTGTGTACAACAAGCATACACTTCCTTGGCACCATTTTCGATAATCGCGTTCGCTGCGATTGTAATTGTGCCAGCAGTATCGATGATGTCATCGATTAAAATAGCTGTTTTGCCTTCCACATTACCGACAATATTCATCACTTCCGCTACATTCGGTCGCGGACGACGCTTATCAATAATTGCAATTGGTGCTTTCATGCGGTCGGCCATTTTACGGGCGCGTGTTACCCCGCCGTGGTCAGGAGAAACAATGACTAAATCGTCCCCTTCCAAGCCTTTTCCTTTGAAATATTCCGTCAAGATCGGTTCTGCAACTAAGTGATCGATCGGAATATCAAAGAAACCTTGAATTTGCGGTGCATGCAAGTCAACAGCAATCACTCGAGTTGCACCAGCTTTTTCAAGAAGGTTCGCGACAAGCTTAGCCGTGATCGGTTCGCGTGAACGTGCTTTCCGGTCTTGGCGCGCATAACCATAATAAGGCATGACGACGTTGATCGTACGTGCAGAAGCACGCATCAATGCATCGATCATAATCAGGAGTTCCATCAAATTGTCATTGACAGGGTTAGACGTGGACTGGATGACAAAGACATCGCAGCCTCGGATACTTTCTTCGATATTGATTTGAATTTCACCGTCACTGAATCGTTTGACGGAGCACTTGCCAAGCGGGCGCCCGATTTCATCAGCGACTTCCTTCGCAAGTGATTCATTTGAATTTAAAGAGAATATCTTCAGTTTATCGTTAGGATAATGATTAGCCATCATGGTCCCCCTGTTTATTTTAGATTTAATTTTGTTACGTAACCTTCTTTATTCTCCTGCCGTGCACGACCAATTGCAAGTGAATGATTAGGTACATTTTTTGTGACGGTCGAGCCTGCAGCAACATACGCCCCTTTTCCAATAGTTACTGGAGCGATTAAGTTGGAATTGCAGCCTACGAATGCGTCATCTTCAATTGTTGTTTTATGCTTGTTTTTTCCATCATAATTCACTGTTATCGTGCCACAGCCGACATTGACATGGGTACCTACATCCGCGTCACCGATATAGCTAAGATGAGAAACTTTACTGCCTTCACCTAACTTTGATTTCTTCACTTCAACAAAATTGCCTATTTTGACATTGTCGCTGAGATTGGAATCCGGACGGATATGTGCGAACGGCCCTATTGTCGTACTTGACCCAATCGTACTGTCTCGTATGACTGACGAATGAATGGTTGTTTCATTGCCGATTTCACTATTGACGATATGGCTGTTTGGACCAATTACGCATTTTTCACCAATTATAGATTGACCCTCTATCATTGTACCCGGTTGAAGCACTGTATCACGGCCGATTTTGACATCAACACCGATATACGTATTGCTTGGATCGATAATTGTGACACCGTTTCGCATATGATTTTCTGCAATACGGCGGCGTAATACTGCTTCAGCTTCCGATAGGATGACACGATCATTGATGCCAATCGTTTCACTAAAGTCGTCTGTGACATACGCAGCTATAAGCGCATTTTCATCCTTCAAGATACTGATCACATCAGGCAAGTAATACTCACCTTGCGCATTGTCATTTTTCACTTTTTTCAAAGCTTCAAAAAGTGCGCGGTTATCGAAACAGTACGTGCCAGTATTGATCTCAGTCACCTTGCGTTCTTCTGCTGTTGCGTCTTTATGTTCGACATTGCGCAAAACATTGCCATTTTCGTCACGGATAATACGTCCATAGCCTGTAGGATCATCTGCATTTGCAGTCAAAATCGTCGCTTTTGCATTCGTTTTTGTATGGTGATCCAACAACGATTGCATTGTTTCGGATTTAATGAGCGGAGTGTCTCCGCATACTACGAGCGTAACGCCTTCCAAGTCGCCTAATTTGCTTTCCGCTTGCTGGACAGCGTGTGCAGTGCCTAATTGCTCCGCTTGAAGGGCATATTCGCTTTTATCGCCAAGCGTCCCTTCTACCATTTCAGCACCGTGGCCAATAATGGTAACGATTTTATCTGCACCGATGCCAATTACATGATCGACAACATGTTCGACCATCGGCTTTCCGCAAACAGGATGTAAAACTTTATATAAATCGGACTTCATTCTTGTTCCTTGTCCTGCAGCAAGGACGATTGCATATGTATTCGTCATGTGCTGGCCCCCATCCATAATTTCATTATTGACTATAGCTGAAAAGTATATTTTTTTCAACTATCCCCACTTGACAAGGATTATGTTTTATTTTACTATTATTCGTTTCATTTTCCTAATCTGTTTATACGATTTGCTCATCGCCTGTAAAAACAAAAAAGCTGCTCCATATTCGGGCAGCTTACAATCAGCGCAGGAAGTTAATAGAATGCAATTATGCACATTCATATCCGGAATTTACAAACTCGACCCCAATCGATTGATCAAGTTTACCAGACCATTGAAGTATGTTGTTAAGCTCCCGCCTCTTCAAGAACTCCTTCCTCTTCTACCTGGTGATAAGCAGTTAGGATTGCTTCTTGAATTTTTGTTCTCGCATTCGAGTTAATCGGGTGGGCAACGTCCCTGAATTCTCCTTCAGGTGTCCGTTTGCTTGGCATCGCTACAAATAATCCTTCATTCCCCTCAATGACACGGATATCATGCACGACGAATTCCCCATCCAACGTGATCGATGCAATCGCTCTCATTCTTCCGTCTGTTTCTACCTTTCGAAGCCTGACATCTGTAACTTCCATTCTCTTTACCACTCCCTTTATATTTACAGGCACACCGTCTATATTCTACAAAAGTATTTAATATCCTTTGTTTTTTCCAAAGTTTTTTTACCCGGTTTTCATTATTGCAAATTCTTAATAAATAGGACTATAGAAGAAAATCAATAAAAGTGAGGAAGGAACTATATGAATCGCAAAAAAACTGTTCCACAGTAGCGGAACAGTTTTTTATTAATCAATTTTTGCGATGACTTCAATTTCAACCGGCGCATCTTTTGGCAATCTCGCTACTTCCACTGTAGATCTGGCAGGAGTGTGGGAGCCAAAGTGCTGTGCATACACATCGTTAAGCGCCGCAAACTGATCCATGTCTTTAATGAATACCGTTGCTTTAACGACTTTATCAAGTGATGTGCCCGCCTCTGCTAATACAGCTTTCAAGTTTTCAAATACTTGGTTTGTCTGCTCTTCAATTGTTCCCTCAACGAGCAAACCATCCGGCGTCATTGGAAGCTGTCCTGAAGTGTAGACAAATCCGTTGGAAATGACAGCTTGTGCATAAGGCCCGATTGCTTGAGGCGCTTTTTCAGTAGCTACATATTTCATAACACGATTCCACCTTTCTCAAAATAATTTCCTTCTTCCAACTCAATTGTACGGTCTTTCTCGTTTACAGCGTGCAATTTAATGAGCGATATATAATCATCTACTAAAACTTCTTCCGTATGCTCTGCCTCGACAAGGACGGCAGTGCCAGCAAGTTCACAATCAAACTCTTCCAATAGATTTTTCATACCGATCATCGTGCCGCCCGCTTTCATGAAATCATCCGTAATCAATACTCGTTGACCGCTTTTCATGCTTCTTTTTGATAATACCATTGTTTGAATTCGACGTGTCGACCCTGATACATAATTAATGCTGACGGTCGATCCTTCCGTCACCTTACTATCTCGACGAACTATGACGACCGGCACATTCAAATGCCTTGCAATGGCGTTAGCAATAGGGATTCCTTTAGTCGCTACAGTCATTATGACATCCACTTCCGTTTCTGCAAAAGCGGAAGCAAACACTTTCCCAATGCGATCCATCATTTTAGGATCGCCTAAGAAGTCTGTCATATATAAGTAACCGCCAGGCAACAATCGATCAGTATGACTCAATATCCCTTTCGTTAGTGCCATTACTTCCCTTACTTCCGTTTCCGTTACTGTCGGGATATATTTGACACCTCCGGCAGCTCCAGAAACAGTAATTAACTTTCCAGTTCCATTCTCTTCAAACGTTTCTTTAACGATGACCAAATCTTCACTGATTGACGATTTGGCAGCTTGGTAACGTTGTGAAAAAAACGTAAGCGGAATTAACGAATGCGGATTTTCTAATAAATGACTTGTCATATCGACAAGTCGTTCGCTCCGTTTCCATTTCATAAAAAACAACTCCTATCAATCACGCCTCTGCGCCCGGAATTTTTGGGCTCGCTCTCAATCTTCTTTTGACGCTATCTCTCGAGGATAAACTGCCTCTGGGCTTTTTAAACCCCAAAATCCACAACATCCGCCGAAGGCTTTATCTTTGTCCAATTGTTTATTGAACATTAGCCGAATAGAGAACGATGTGTCACTCATCCCGCTAACCATATATGGGCGGAAGCCGCAATATGTATTAATCCGAATGTTTTAATTGAACATTAACATAATTGTACGTGTTTAATCAAGGTTGAGCCGTTCACCTAACATGCGAACAGCATGCACATCTGAACAAAAGCCTTTCAAGCCGTTATAAATACGGGATACTCGATACTCGTTTTTAACAAATCCAAACACCGTAGGACCGCTGCCACTCATTAAAACAGCGTCTGCTCCGAATTTTTCCATCTTCTCCTTTAAATCAACAACTTGAGGATATAACCTCATCGTTACCGACTCTAAAACATTCCCTACAGAACTGCACATCTTGTCGTAGTCACCTGATTTTAGAGCTGATATCATCGCTGAAGTGTCCGGATGGGCAATTGAATTCAAATCAAGGTTGCGATAAATATCTGCAGTAGAAACAGAGATGGAAGGTTTGGCTAAAATGACCCAACAATTTGGCGGAGCTTTTAAATGCTCAATTTTTTCTCCCCTACCTGTAGCAAGCGCCGTTCCACCGTGAACACAAAAAGAAACGTCCGAACCAATAGTAGAGCCGATCTGAGCCAATTCATCCGCACTTATGCCAAGATTCCAGAGACGATTCAATCCTCTCAAAACTGCCGCTGCATCAGAACTGCCCCCAGCAAGGCCTGCGGCGACAGGAATCTTTTTATCAAGCGTAATTTCAACACCCTTTACAACGCCGTATCGTTTTTTCAAAATTTCCGCGGCTTGGTATGCCAAGTTTTTCCGATCATTCGGCACAAACCGTTCAGAAACTTTGATTGTTATTCGGCCATCGTCCGTTTGACGCAGCCAAACACGATCCGCCAAATCGACTGTCGTCATGATCATCTCGACTTCATGAAAACCATCCGGACGTTTATGTAAAACATCGAGCGTCAGATTAATTTTTGCCGGTGCTTTTTCATACAACATCCAGCTTCCTCCATTCCAGCTTGTCATGTTCCCCTATTTTACCATAGGCCGTTCAAATTGTACCCGATAAATTCGTTCTTGGACGGAAATGGAACTGACTTGATTCGAAACGATTATTGGCTGGTCAAATCGACTCCGTTATAGGGAGAAACTTGGTACCAGTTACACAGAATTACGTACATCGGTCGCTCCAAACATCAATGCAATGATCCAAAGTCAAACTTCTACATTAAACGATGCTGTATAGAAAAGGCTGTCCAAGAAAGCTCCGCTTGGAAACTTTCCGGACAGCCTTTTTGTCAGCCGTTCATGAGATGAAAGGTGAATCTATCCGTTATTATTTCTTTCCGCCATTCCACGCTCTGCCATTTTGATGGCATGCTTAACCATATTACCGGCGTCTCGGGACTTGATGCCTCCCCAACCTTCTCGCTGAACAACATCGTAAAAGCCAAGCTCTTTCGCAATTTCCTCTTTCAAGTGCTCAGACATAATACCACGTCTTCTCGCCATTCGGTTTACCTCCTTTTCGACTGACAAAACTAGTATGGACATATAGAATAAAAAAACACCTATGCAAATGAATGCATAAGTGTTTTTAAAAAAATAAATTGAAATAGAAATGCTATACTTATTTGATGACAAATGCTGTCGCATCGCCATCATCCAGAACTGTTATTTCGACTGCTTCAGTCAAAATATCTGCGTAGCTGTAAGATACCCTTTCAAAAGCATTTTCGTCCTGGTCCAGTTCTACAACAAAAACTGCCCGATACGTCTCACGTAGGACACCGGCCCGTTCGATTGTTTTCTTACGGCCGCCGTTTGCTCTCAAGTGCAAACGTTTCCCTAAGTGAGCATCCAATGACTTCTTAATGTCCGCTAATGTTTTCGGCATGTCGCTTACACCTCACTGGAAATAAGTATAACACTTTTAAAAAGTTCTGTCAATTAAAATAGAAATTTTAACAGTAACACAATCCTTTTGTCAATTGTTTTTTTACAATTATTGACCATTCTCTTCCTGCATCGCCACAATTTTGTTAAGATTTGTGCGAAAAATGGAAATCCCTGTAGAGAGCATTCGATAATTTCCCAAACTCTTCGATCGTCAAAGTTTCTCCTCTTCTAGCCGCTTCAATCCCGGTTTCATTCAAAGCCAATAAAATATCTTCTTTTTTCGCTTTTCCGTCTGGCAACGAAGTCTGCAAATTGTTCAACAAAGTTTTTCTACGCTGAACAAAAGATCCTCTTGCGACTTCAAAAAGAAATTCTTCATCGATGACATCAACGGGCGGTTCTGCCTTCTTCGTCAATTTCAAAACAGCAGATTCAACATTCGGTTGTGGCATGAATACCGTTTTAGGCACAATCATTGCAACTTCAGCATCCATATAATACTGAATAGCAATGGACAACGACCCATAAGATTTCGTGCCTGGCTCAGCTGTAATACGATCTGCAACCTCTTTTTGCATCATAATCACCATACCGCGCAATGGTATTCGTTCCAATAAGAATTTCATAATGATTGGCGTTGTAATATAGTAAGGAAGATTGGCAACGACTACTATGTCATCATAGTCTGACAACTTTTCATCGATGATCTTTTGCACATCAGCCTCTAAAATGTCTTGATTAATTACTTCCACGTTATGATAAGGAGAGAGCGTATCCTTTAGCACAGGAAGCAATCGGCCGTCGATTTCAAAGGCAACAACCTTTCCCGCTGCTCTTGCAATATGTTCCGTCAAAGCACCGATCCCCGGGCCGATTTCAATGACCCCTGTTCGCTCAGTCAACTCTGCATGGCCTACGATGTTCCGCAAAATATTTGGATCAATTAAGAAATTTTGCCCCAAGCTTTTTTTGAATGAAAATCCATGCTTTTCCAATATTTCTTTCGTCCGTATAGGTGTCGCAATATCTTTATTCATTCGCTTCTTCCTCCTCTAACACTGATAGGGCCTCCTTTAATTGCTGTTGCCCGATCCGGAACATCTCCAGCCTCTTCTTCAATCCTTTGCCATTCACATGCCCGATATGCAGCAGCTCGCCAATCCGTTCACGTCTTCTTTTCGCTTCAGGATGGCCGATCAGCCTTTCTTTCAATAAAAGAGCTAGTGGAATTTCTTCCACCTGTTCAGAAGCTGTAGTATAGACTAATTCCAAAGCTTTACGAATATCTTCATCTGAAGCATGCTCAATGCCAAGGCTCTGCCCATTTTTTGCAATCGTTTTGGATTTATTCAAAAAAGCGTGTTTTACGCCTGGAATTTTTTCTTCAATAATAGCCCGAATTCTTCTCCCCGGATAATCGGGATCTGTAAATACAATAACGCCACGAGCTTCATACGCCAGTTGAATTTGCCTTAATGTTTTTTCATTAATAGCTGAACCGTTCGTTTCGATCGTATCCGCCCCAGTCGCACGCCGAATGGCTACCGTATCCGACTTTCCTTCCACAACGATAATCTCTTTGATTTTCACATGCATCCTCTTTTCACCATTTCACTATCTTTTAATTTTACGATGTCCACAAGCAGAAGTACAATTCTTCAATGCACAGAGATTGTAGAACGCCGATCCACACGTAACAATGCCTTATGCAGTCACTCTGCATTTGCACCCTCATGCTTATACTTCCCTCTGTTCTTTAAGCTATTTAGTTACAGCGACAAAAAAACTCCGCAGGACAATAGCTGTCCTGCGGATATATGTTCAATTCCAAATGCATGTAGATGATTTTAATTCATAACTTTTACTTTAACTTGCCGGCGTCCAAATTTGTAAGCGTCAGACTTCGTAGGCACATGCAGGTCGATGCGTTTTCCTTTAATTGCTCCGCCTGTATCGCCTGCAACTGCATAGCCATAGCCTTCTACCCAAACTTTAGAGCCCAAAGGGATAACATTAGGGTCAACCGCAATTACTTTCAAATTAGGGTTTGCACGCAAGTCAAGACCTGTAGCTGTTTTTCCACTGCAGCCATTACAGTAAGCAGTATATGCCGTAGCTGTCACATAGAACTCCTTGCCGCTGGAAGACGAGTTGTTACGTGACACAGTTGAATTGCCATTTGTCGAGGCGCTTGCCATCATAACACGCGTACCTACTGAGACAATTTTCTTTTGAGGTTCTTCGATGACATTTTCACTTAATAAAGTCCGGGAGACTTCTTTTCCGTTTTCTTTAACGATTTCGAACTTCCGCTCTACAGTACCTTTCTTGCCTTCTTGGACCACTTTTTCTCGGCCTTTGAGCAATTGGGCATCTTTTTGTGTCACAACTGCGAAATTCGTTGGTTCTTCCACTACATCGGTGACCTTTTCCACCCGCACGACCTCAACAACGGAGCCTGGTTTGACCATTCCATCCGCTTTCCGATTCAAGCGGTCGTGTTCATCCATTTGGATGTTCTCTCTCTTTAAAAAGTCAGCGACCGTAGTCGAAGTTGACCAGACCTGTTTTTCCTTCCCGCCATCTACAAGTGTAACTTGAAACGCTTTTTGGATTGTTATGCGATTGTCTTTCCCAATTTTCGCATCTAAATTAGGAATTACTTCATCGTGTTTCTGAAGCTTGACATTTGCCAGTTCCAAAATATCGCGGACTTTCTTTTCCGTCGTCCACAACGTTTCTTTTTCTGCATCTGTTTGAATCTCAACTAACTTTGCCTGTTCCCAGCTAATCGATAAACCTTCCTCGATCGGCGTATTCACTGAGGGTGTTACTTTATCATGTTCAGCAACTTCAATTTCCTCACTGGAAAGAAGTTGCCCAACTGTATGTGCATTTGTTTTAATGTCTATTTGCTCACCGTTCACGTTTAGCGTGACCGACTTTTTAGATCCCTCGAAAAGGACTAATGAAATAATTGAAACAAAAAGTGTGAATACAACTGCCATCACAGCAATTTGTTTACTCCTCAATGACGTAAAGAACAGATTTTCCATGGGTCGATTTGACATGAAAAAAACTCCTCCTTTATCACTCGGCTGATTATATAGGTTCCTTTTCGATGTGTCAACTAATCTATTACGCTATACGTAAATATGTTCGGGCTTCAATAGATGCAAGGTCGCCCAGACGATAGCCTTTCCAGGCATTATTGTTCTTTCAAAAAATCCGAAGGGCAAAACTTTTCCACCAGACGAATATATTTCAAAAATTGACCGCAAGCTTACTAGTTATTTTTAAAGAAAACATTGTTAATTGCCTCAACTGACGATGTCGTTCTTTATTCATTTATGCGGAATATTTTCAGTGCATTTTCTGTCGTCTTTTTAGCAATTTCATTTACCGATAACCCTTTTAAGCGAGCAATTTCTTCTGCTACCAATGGCACTAATGATGGCTCATTCCGTTTGCCGCGATACGGGTGCGGTGCAAGATATGGGGCATCTGTTTCAATTAATAAATGGTCTAATGAAATTTCCTCTGCCACCTGCTTTGGCATTTTTGCATTTTTAAAAGTGACAGGTCCCCCGAGCGAAATCATGAAATTCATCCCGATACAAATTTTTGCTGTTTCTACACTGCCACCGAAGCAGTGCATAATGCCACCCGTTTTTTCAGCATGCTCCTCTTGCAAAATACGGATAACATCAGCGGTCGCATCACGATTATGAATGATAATTGGAAGATCCAATTTTTGCGCCAACTTTATTTGTTTTCTAAATAGCTCTTGTTGGATATCCTTTGGAGACTTGTCCCAATAATAATCCAATCCTGTTTCACCGATACCGACCACTTTTGGATGAGCAGCAAGCGACTCGATCCACTTTAAATCCTCTTCCGTGCAATCGATCGCATCGACTGGATGCCAGCCAATCACTGCGTATATGAATGGGTATTGTTCAGTCAGTTCCATAGCCTTTTCAATCGTCTTGCGATCAAACCCGACTACGACCATCTTTTCAACCTTCGCATCCAAAGCTCTTTGGATAACTTCTTTCACATCTTCTTCATATTGGTCTGCATTTAAATGCACATGTGTATCAATAAACATTATTTTCGCCTCACAATAGCTTCATTTTATTTGAACCGCTTATTTCTTTCGTTACAAACATATAACAAAATGATTAAAAAACAAAGACGGCGTAAAGTTCCGCCGTCTTTTTATATCCTTTGAAAGGAATTATTTCACTTTCGCACCATTTGCCAAACTTGGATCGACTGTCGCTAATTTCAATACACCATCCGCTTGTCCTGCTAAAATCATACCTTGGGAAAGCTCTCCTCGCAATTTCACTGGTTTTAGGTTGGCTACGACAATTACTTTTTGACCGATTAAAGCAGCTGGATCATAGTGCTCCGCGATGCCAGATACGACTTGACGCTGTTCGTATCCTAAATCAAGCTGTAACTTTAACAATTTGTCCGCTTTCGGCATCTTTTCACAAGCTGTTACTGTAGCTACTCGTAAATCAACATTCATGAAATCATCTATAGAAATTTCATCAATTTCCTCTTCAACTTTTTCCTGTTCTTTTTCTTGTGGAGCAGTAATTGCCATTTGATCTCTAATGTAAATAATTTCAATTTCTGGATCTAAACGCGGAAAAATAGGAACTCCTTTTTCTACTACTTTCGTACCTGTTGGAACAGCATTAAAGTCTCCCAATGTTTCCCATAATAGTAAATCATCATCGAGACCCAGTTGATCAATGATTTGCTTCGGAGCATTCGT
Source organism: Sporosarcina contaminans (assembly GCF_042679045.1). Lineage (NCBI taxonomy): Bacteria > Bacillati > Bacillota > Bacilli > Caryophanales > Caryophanaceae > Sporosarcina > Sporosarcina contaminans. Next base: position 42,978 of record NZ_JBHTLT010000022.1, read on the forward strand.
CATAAAAGGTTGAAGCAATACGGCAATTTGTCGCAGGGAAGCCGACAAATTTGACATTACCGCCCCTAGTTTTCCTTTGTCCGCCTCATCCTTGGCAAGTACCCAAGGAGTCGTTTCATCAATATATTTATTCGTCCGTGATATTAGTGCCCAAAGTTCAGACAACACAACGCTGAATTGCATTTTCTCCATTGCAGCTTCATATTTGGAAATTGTCTCTCTTGTAAAACTCCTTAATGATTCGTCGAATTCTGTTGGTTCCAATCCTTCTGTTGGAATAATACCATCAAAATATTTATTGATCATTGAAATGGTACGGTTCAATAAGTTTCCGAGGTCATTTGCCAAATCGTAATTCGTTCTCTCTACGAACGACTCTGGGGAAAAAGTGCCGTCTTGCCCAAATGGAAGCTCTCTTAATAGGAAGTAACGTGTTGCATCCAATCCGTATCTTTCAACTAACATTTCAGGATAGACAACGTTTCCTTTCGATTTAGACATTTTTCCATCCTTCATCATGATAAATCCATGAGCAAAAACCTTTTTCGGCAACGGCAAATCAAGTGCCATCAAGAAAATTGGCCAATAGATAGTATGGAAACGAACAATATCTTTCCCAACAACATGAACATCAGCAGGCCAATATTTTTGGAATAGGGAATCATCATCGGAACCATACCCTAAAGCTGTAATGTAGTTCGTCAGTGCGTCTACCCAAACATAAATGACATGTTTTGGATCGCCAGGCACTTTAATACCCCAGTCAAAAGACATTCGGGAGACAGATAAGTCTTCAAGCCCCGGTTTAATGAAGTTATTGATCATTTCATTTTTACGCGATTCAGGTTCGATGAACGTCGGATTTTCTTCATAAAATTGAAGTAGTCGATCCGCATACTTCTTCATATTGAAGAAATACGATTCTTCCTTCACGCGGTCTACCGGCCGATTGCAATCAGGGCAATTTCCATCGACGAGCTGCGCTTCAGTGAAGTAGGACTCACAAGGAACACATTTCCATCCTTCATACTCGCCTTTATAGATGTCGCCATTGTCCAAAAACTTTTTAAAAATTTTCTCAACAGCTTTTTTATGGCGCTCTTCAGTCGTTCGAATGAGGTCATCGTATGAAATATCCATTAAAGCCCAAAGTTTTTTCGCAGTTTCTGCAATTTGATCTACATATTCCTGTGGAGGAAGATTAGCTTCTTCTGCCTTTTCCTGTATCTTTTGACCATGCTCGTCCATCCCCGTAAGAAAACGGACATCGTATCCGCGGAGGCGTTTATAACGAGCCATTGCATCAGAGGCTACTGTTGTATAAGCAGTGCCGATATGAAATTTTCCGCTTGGATAATAAATAGGAGTTGTAATATAAAAAGTTTTTTGCTGTTCAGCCACGAAAATACCTCCAGTGTTTTATCTATGCTATCCATTTTATCTAAATTTCAACAAAAGTGCTATCAGTGAAACCTAATGTGTTCATATGCTAACAGAATAGATTCCTACATATAATAGTAGAGAATACTATATGTACTTAAATATGTCTTTGCGAGCAATATTTTTTCATTTATCAATCAAGTACTATACAATGAAATTAAGATTCATACGTATTTTCTTATAAATATCCACCATTCCGCCTTTTGTCGGCCTATTATTATGCGTAGAATAACAAGAAAAGAGAGTGTCTTTTCCAAAAATCTATTATATTTACTATAATGTATAAGTTCTATTATTGACGATAATTGGAAGAGTTGGTATGATGATTAATAGACAAGAGAAATATGTCGAATTTTGACGAAAATTTAATCATTTAGGAGGATTCTTGTCATGAAATCTACCGGTATTGTCAGAAAAGTTGATGAATTAGGTCGTGTCGTTATACCTATCGAGCTTCGTAGAACGTTAGGCATCGAACAAAAAGACGCTTTAGAAATTTACGTTGACGATGACAAAATTATTCTTAAGAAATACATGCCAAATATGACATGCTCGATTACTGGTGAAGTGTCTGACGATAATTTGCGTCTAATCGATGGTAAATTAATCTTAAGCCAAGAAGGCGCAAAGCAACTGATCAAAGAAATTGAAGAGAAGATGCAATAATATTATTATTATAATAGTAATAAAAATCCAGAACTATACAGAGTTCTGGATTTTCATTACTCATTTTCTATATGGTATGCTTGATAAACATCACGTTTCGGCAGCCTTCTCTCGGCTGCCACCCATTTAATAGCTTCTTTAGAAGGAATTCCGTCCTTCTCCATTACGACTTCAACATGCGCTCGTATGCTCAAACCTTTCCACCAGTCAGTTTGTTCTTCATAGCCTCCCTGATAACCTTCTACTATGATACAAAATTCCCCTCGCACTTCATTCGTTGCTGCCCACTGTACAGCCTCATTCAATGTCCCTCTTAAAAACTCTTCGTAGCGCTTCGTCAATTCTCTCGCTAAAGCAATTTTCCGCTTTCCTCCGAATGTGTCCAACAATGCTTTCAAAGTTTCCTTTAAACGATGCGGGGCTTCGTAAAAAATTAATGTTTCCTCACGCATTTTCAGTTGCTCCAATTGTTCAAGTCGCTCTTTTTTCTTACGTTGAACAAACCCTATAAACGTGAAAGGCTGTGTTTCAATGCCTGATGCAACTAATGCACTTATTGCAGCATTTGCTCCAGGAACCGGTACGACATCATATCCTTCTGCTATCGCCTTCACAGCAATGTCATATCCTGGATCGGAAATACAAGGCATTCCTGCATCACTCACTAAAGCAATCGTCTTTCCTTCAGAAAGCATGGAAAGTATCCGTTCTCCCCCTTTTTCCAATTCATGTTCATGATAGCTAATGAGTGGGGTTTTAATTGAAAAATGATTACATAATTTAATCGTATTGCGGGTATCTTCTGCTGCGATAGCGTCAGCCTCCTGCAATATCCGAATTGCCCTGTACGTCATATCTTCCAAATTTCCGATCGGCGTACCGACCAAAAACAATTTTGCACTCGTCGCATTCGTGCTTTTCTGTGATTTCATTCGCCTGTTTTTCCCTCCCGGATATACTGCATCTTAGCTCTTCTCGTTAACTGTTTAAAACGATACTCTGCCTGCATGGCAGCTCTTTTTGTATTATATTTTTCATGAAAAATACAGCGAACGGGCAATTTTGCACGTGTATATTTTGCTCCTTTTCCTTCATTATGGACTCGTACCCTCTTTTCCAAATCATTCGTATAACCTGCATAGTACGAGCCATCATTGCATTCCAATACGTAAAACACATGATTACTGTTCTTCTCCATATAACAGTTGCCTCACTTCTTCGGTATATTCACCATCCGAACCATAAACAAATAGCGGCGGTAAGACTTTCAAATCAGGCTTGCCGTCCTTAATGCCTTCAATTAGCAAAGTATTCGCTTCACGCCCTTCTTTTGGATAAACGAAGCGAATCCGCTTAGGCTCCAAACGGTTTGCTCGCATAGCAGTTACAATATCTAATAAGCGGCCCGGACGATGGACAAATGCAGCTTTTCCGCCTTGTTTGAGCAGTTCGCTAGCTGATTGCACCGCTTGCTCAAGAGTTAAATGAATTTCGTGCCTTGCAATTGCTACGTGCTCACGAATGTTTTTTTCGCTCGCATCGATCGCAGGAAAATAAGGAGGATTGCAAGTGACTGTATCATATTTTTCATACCCAATTTTCGAGGCAATTCCAACAACATTGTCTTGTCGCACTTCAATTTGCATGCCCAATCCGTTGTATTCAACACTCCGATTCGCCATTTCGGCAAGTCTTTCCTGTAGTTCAACTGCAGTTATATGGGCTTTTGTGCGTGCGCTTAAAAAAAGAGGGATTGCCCCGTTTCCTGCACAAAGATCTACGATTTTACCGGCACGTATTGGCACATAAGCAAATTTTGCGAGAAGCACAGCGTCTAATGAAAATGAAAATACAGAGGGACTTTGGATAATCCGCAAGTTTTCCGCCAATAAATAGTCCAACCGTTCGTCCTCTTTTAACTTTATCTCCATTTTTATCTCCTTTTACGAACAAAGGAGCCGATCCTGTTGATCGGCCCCTTAATATTTATTAAAAATCACACATTTTGTTTGCTTAGGAATGCGAGGCAAAACAGACAGTCTTCCCCTTTTCGGCTACTGCCGTAATGGACATTGCAAACATGATATCCTTCATTATATATTCTCGCTAAATTGTCTACCCCTTCACCGATATCAACCTTATGCGATTTTTCGGGTGGGTGTTGTGCATCCAATGCATGCACCTTATCCAGCTCATTTAGCCGCTCCCGGAGATGGTGATTTTCTAGTTGAAGTGAATGGTTCTCTTCCGTCAACTTTGCTACAAATCCTATAATATCCCGGAATTGCTCATGGATGGATTCTAATTGCTGTTCAAAATCCATTACTCTATCGAGAAAGTTCCCTTCTTTCAACTTGTTCACCTCGTTATTTCGTCAATTGAGCAATCGTTTCTTCACGACCTGCTATTTCTTCCCAAGCATATTCTAATGTTTGCTCATGCTCAGTCAAACTGACTTGTAAAACCCTTTCCAATAAATTTAACCCGACTACTTTTCCTGGACCTTCCGGCGTTTGAACTTTTTCGCCAATGTCCGGCATGAGCTCTTTCGCTTTTTCATACTCGTCATTCTCATACTTCAGGCAACACATGAGACGACCACATAGCCCTGAAATTTTCGAAGGGTTGAGGGAAAGATTTTGATCTTTCGCCATTTTAATCGAGACAGGCTCGAAATCCCCTAAAAATGTCGAGCAGCAAAGCATTCTGCCACAAGGTCCAATACCGCCAAGCATTTTTGCCTCATCCCTTACGCCGATTTGCCTCAATTCAATCCGAGTCCTAAAAATAGCGGCAAGGTCTTTGACAAGATTTCGGAAATCAACTCTTCCTTCAGCAGTAAAATAAAAGACAATCTTATTCCGGTCAAATGTATATTCAACGTCCACCAGTTTCATTTCCAATCCGTGCTCACGGATTTTATCTACGCATTTTTCAAAAGCTATCTCTGCTTCGAGACGGTTCTCTTCAACAATCACCTGATCCTCAACGAGCGCTTTGCGTATGATTTTTTTTAATGGTAAGACGATATCATTTTCTTCAACTTCTCTCACATGACTTGCAACTTTACCATATTCGATGCCACGTGCTGTTTCTACGATAACATAATCCCCTACATTAAGTAGATAATCGAGTGGATCGAAATAATATATTTTACCCGCTTTTTTAAAGCGGACACCTACAACTTTATACAAGCGTTAACCCCTCCTGCAAATTGAGCACCAATTGTTCCATCAAAAGGGTGCGGTTCATATTGCCTTTTAACTTCTTTTTCGCCTGTAAAACCGCTTCCATATTTTCAGATAATCGGCTATAGGTCATTTTCATCGACATATTGTTGAAAACTTGTTGCTGGTCAGGGAAAGTCAATGTTGACGGTAATCCCGCCTTTATCGCAACGATATCACGGAAGGCATAGAGAAGCAAATCTAGACCCATTTCAATATCTTCTCTTTCCTTCAATGTTGACACCCATTCCGATTGGATGAACAGAAGCGCCTCATTTACATTGCGATCCGATGCTTCAATCAATTTTAACACTGTTTTTCTAATGTGTGCAAACTGATCTTCCTGAGCAAGTTCATTTGCCTGCTCAATATCCGCAGTAATTGAAGTTACTGAAGCCGCCATCGATGCTGTAATGCCACGTCTTACAAGCTCTTCTATCATATCCTCCCTCTGCGGAGAAAGAAAGTTGATCCGCTGACACCGAGATTGAATTGTAGGAAGGATCGTTTGGTATGAATTTGTTGTAAGAATTGCTGTCACTTCGCCATCTGGCTCTTCCAAAAATTTAAGCAATGTATTTGCAGCAGCCGTATTCATTTTCTCAGCTTGTGTAATGATATATATTTTTCTACCTGCCTCGTATCCTTTTTTCGTCATTTTCATAATTAATGAAGACATCTGTTCTTTTTTAATATCTTGTCCATCTGGTCGAACAATCGTAACGTTCGGATGAATACCTGTTTCAATTCTTCGGCAAGAAGGGCATGTTTCACATGGAACACCTTCTGTAGGCTGTCCACATAAAAGCAGCTTGGAAAAATAAATTGCAGCCTCCTCTTTTCCTGTTCCTGCTTCTCCATCGAATAGGTAAGCATGGGCAATCCGATTATTAAGAAAAGAAGTACGTAGCCGATCAATCGCTACTTTTTGACGGGATTGAATATCTCTTTTCCTATTTTCCAAGCTGACACCTCCTCTTTGTTGTAAAAAAACCGTGTTTATCAAAAACACGGGTCATGTATATAAATTAATAAGAAGCCCTTTGATTTCACCAATTTTATCTAATAAATCAATTGATGTTTGCTCTTCATTCAACAAGGCTTCCGCCAATTCGATAAGTTTCTCATCAATTGTTTGGACAATTTTCAGTCTGCGGCCTTCTCCATATTGATTCCAAGTATGGGATTGTTTCAAAGACATCCCTGATTCTACAGCCTCTTGTAAAAAGCGACGGACAAGCATTTTAAATTTAGCCATATCTCTCAAATTACGAGAACGGGCAAGTCGATCTCCAGCAGTAGAAATATCACCTAATAGTCTTGTAATTTGCTCGCCATGAAGGCGCTCGCCATGTTTCAGTACCATGTTGCCGAATTTTGCACCATTCTGCTGCGACCGTAAAGGATCATTCCTCAATTTCTCCATGCCGGTCCGATAATCGCTATTTACTTTCATTTCCATTCACCTCATTCATCAAAAATGATGAAATTGTTCAATTGGAAGAACAAATACTGTCGCCCCGCCAACTTCTACTTCCACCGGATAAGGGATATAAGAATCCGCATTTCCACCCATCGGAGAAACTGGTGCTACCATCTGATCCCGTGAACGACAATTTTCCCTTATAAGCTCCATTGCCTTTGGCACTAAGCTATCATCTGTCCCGATTAAAAAAGTTGTGTTTCCAGATCTAAGAAATCCTCCGGTACTCGCTAATTTTGTTGCCCGGAAGTCATTCTTCGTTAAAGCCGCAGATAATCGGTTGCTATCTTGGTCCTGTACAACTGCCACAATCAATTTCACGGTAATCTCTCCTTTTTAATCATTTTATGTTAACGATAGTAATTTAGAACTGTTATTAAAGTGGAGTAACTCGCTCCTTCTTTAAGTCACTGCAAGAGGCAGCAGCTCCTCGGGTCGTTTCAGACTTAAAAGTAAAGGCATAAAGCGCCTTTATTTTAAGTCTTCCAACGCCTGTCGGAGCTATACGCCCCCCTCCGCTTTTGTTTATTATATCATGATTTTCACTCTTGGTTGAGTTGTGCACTTATGATTTTCCATACGTTTTCTGTTACTTCTAATAACGGTTTTGTAGCGTCTACTGAGATGATGCGCTTTGGATATTGTTTTAACAGCTTTTGATAGCCTTCGTAGACGTTTTTGTGGAAGCGCATGCTTTCGTTGTCCAAGCGGTTTTGTTCACGTGCCTCGTTTTTACCAATTCTTTGCAGCCCTTCTTCCGGAGTGATGTCAAAGTATATAGTCAGATCCGGCATTGTGCCATCAATTGCAAAAGCATTGATGGACATGACTTCATCCATTCCTAATCCACGCCCCATTCCTTGATAGGCAAGCGAGCTGTCAACAAAACGATCGCAAAGGACGATTTTTCCTTCTTGCAATGCCGGCAGAACTTTTTCTGCCAAGTGCTGTCTGCGCGCAGCGGCATATAGCAAGGCCTCTGTCCGGCTATCCATTTCTTGATGTTCATTATCCAATATGACATTCCGAATTTTTTCAGCAATCCGGATGCCACCTGGTTCTCTCGTTGCTACGACTGAAACACCCTTCTCTTCCAACCTCTTTACTATTTCGCCAAGCACAGTTGTTTTTCCTGCACCATCCGGCCCCTCAAAGGTAATAAATACCCCATTTTTCAACATGATATGCCTCCATCTATAACGGCTACTTCTATTTGCCGCTCTTCTATTCGAATAGCTCCCTGAAACTTCGCCTGTAAACGAAGATACTGTTCGAGCCTTTTAATATGTTTTTCAGTTACCCTTTCACCACCAATTAATAAAGGGATGCCCGGCGGATAAGGAATAATCGAGGATGCAGCAATACAGCCTTCCGCTTGGTCCATTGGGCGCCATTCCTTTTTCATACCGTTCAACTCTTGAATCGGGTAAGACAGTGTGGAAATGCCTTCATCTAATAAAATAACCTCCGCCTCTTCTTCCATATCTTTTTCATTTAATCGGCGGACTGCCCTTTTAATCCTTTCCACGCTTTCTTCATACATGTAATTTGTCTTCTCTTTCAATAATGGCAAGACGAACAACACTTGAAACGGGTCCGCAAGCTCAGCGAAAATGCCTTGCTTTTCAAACTCTGATAGGAGCGAAAACCCTGAATATCCCTTTTTGCGGATCAATAATTTTAATGGATCGTCGGTCTCGACCACCTCAATATTCTGTAGTTCGCGCAATTTGTCTATAAAAAACTTCCGTGTATTCATGAAATGCCTTTCATCCTCAAGTGTATAGGATTGCACATATGCACGCGCATCATCTAACGATGCCATTAATAAATAGGAAGGACTGCTTGATTGAAGCATCGTTAAATAATGTGCAATTCTATCAACCGATACTATATTTGACTTCACATGTAAATAAGATGCCATCGTCATCGCGGGCAATGTCTTATGTGCGGAGTGGACAACGACATCTGCCCCGGCCTCCAAAGCAGAATCCGGAAATGATCGACCAGCGATAAAGTGCGCTCCATGCGCCTCATCTACGAGTACCGGAATAGAACGTTCATGGCAAAGTTCGATAATCTTTCGAAGTCCTTCACCCACTACACCATAATAAGTAGGGTACGTTAAAACAATTCCTTTCGCATCTGGATATGCTACTAATGCCTCTTTAACTTGTGATAGCGTCAGTATACCCGGTGTCCGTGTATATTCATCCCACGGAGGAGAAAGTAGCACAGGACGGGCGCCTGTTAATTCAATCGCATTGAAAATTGACTTATGTGCATTGCGCTGAACAATAATCGTATCATTCGCTTGGCAAGTAGCATAGATCATCGCCAAATTCCCTACCGTAGAACCGTTGACAAGAAAAAAACTTTGGTTGGATTGATAAAGTGTTGAAAGAAGTTCTTCGGCTTCCTGGATAACGCCTTCTGGCTCATGGAGGTCGTCCAATCCGGACAATTCTGTAACGTCATAAGTTAAAGCTTTTCCCAATTCATCCGGCAAGTCTGATAGAAGACCATGCTTGTGCCCTGGTACGTGAAATGATATTGGTTCCTGACTCTTAAAAGTTTGTAAAGCCCGCACAAGCGGACGGTTCTCTTGCTTCATTTTAACGTTCCACTTCCTTTACGCACTTCCTATTATAGAGGAGGAAGTATAAAAAGACACCGGAAATCTCCGGTGTCACAGACTGTAGACAAAGTATCTTTTTACTTTGTCTACAGTCTTTTAAGGTTTGTAGTCATGAGATAGGTGTTTGCCCAGCTTGGCTTGAAAACGCTTGTCAAGGAAGGGAACCTAAGAACGCCACGTCCTAGAGGTGCCCTAATTTCTGCAAAGAACGCAGAAATACGGCAAATCGAACCCCTCGCCGTTCGATTGGCAACGGTTGCATGACTCGCTTCCTGTGAGCCCGCGTGAAGTCGAGCGAAGACCCGAATAGAACTTAAGGTTCATGAGGGGACGAGCGAGACGAGCAACGCAGTATGCGAGCGTTTGTCAACAAGCTGAGACACCGGAATAATGGAGAAACCAGTGGAGCTGTAGGAAACTCCGATCATCGAATTTCCAGCGAAATTGATTGATCTTTGTTCAGTCCATGCTGGAAGCAGTCCTTCATTCTCGGTAAGCTTGCTATAGACAGTCTCCCATTGTTCGTTCAGATAGTCGCTGCCGACCTTTACTGCAGCAGCGTAAATATTGATGCTGTTCAAAATCTGAATTACTTGCTGTTCGATGAGAGGTGCAGTCGGCATGCCCGGAGAAGGTTGAAAATAAACGGCAATTTCGCCATTTCGATGCTTTTCTGCAATTCCTTTCTCTAACATCACAATGCCTTGCACCTCCTGGTCGGTCAACAGCTCTTTCGCTTCATTGGCAGGAACTAATTCATAGGAAATCATCTCATCTACCATAAGGCGTTGCACAATATGCTCGGAGAAAGCGGTTTGTTCTTCGTCAACAAACGCTATGCGATACCACTCCCCTTAATTCTTCGGACCGTATATTACGAGGAACCTAATGCTCCTACCATTCTATAATGAACTAAAGGAACTCTTTCCACAATGAGGAAAGAAAAGTCTTTCTTGCATTCAGGAGAATACAGAAGAGCTTCTATAACCATTTTTGTTGTGATAGATAATAAGGTCTTATTTAACTATCCGTAAAACAATGTAATTACGATTCAACATGAATATAATTCAGCCCCCTATAAATTTATTCCTTTATAAATGCAGGGTTCAAAAAAGAAAAAGATTTGTTAGGTCGCAAAACTATCGAAGGAAATGAAATAGACAAATCAAAAGTTTGCTTATTAAACGCACAAAAAAAGCCATTCCCCACAGGGAATGGCCTTTGCCTGGCGACGTCTTACTCTCACAGGGGGAAGCCCCCCACTACCATCAGCGCTGAAGAGCTTAACTTCCGTGTTCGGG
>NZ_JBHTLT010000023.1:0-2470 GCF_042679045.1 Sporosarcina contaminans
ATCTGTAAGTAAGATCCCTCAAAGATGATGAGGTTGATAGGTCCGGGGTGGAAGCGTGGCGACACGTGCAGCTGACGGATACTAATCGATCGAGGACTTAACCTACAAGAAAAGCGGAGACGACCGTTTGACCGCTGAGGCTGGAAAAAGAATAAATTGTTCGGTTGATTGATGTACAATGTCTGTTTTATCCGGTTTTGAACGAACAAATTCGTTCCAAAAATGGTTAAAAAAAACAAAAAAAGTACTTGCAAAACTAAATAGAATTGATATAATAAGTATTGTCCTTAAGAAAGACAAGCTATAGTCTGGTGACGATGGCGAAGATGTCACACCCGTTCCCATCCCGAACACGGAAGTTAAGCTCTTCAGCGCCGATGGTAGTGGGGGGCTTCCCCCTGTGAGAGTAGGACGTTGCCAGGCTATCAACTTTCCATATTACATAACGGAGGATTAGCTCAGCTGGGAGAGCACCTGCCTTNACCGAGCCATTAGCTCAGTCGGTAGAGCATCTGACTTTTAATCAGAGGGTCACAGGTTCGAATCCTGTATGGCTCACCATTTTTAACTAACTGTTTTGAATTACTATGCGGGTGTGGTGGAACTGGCAGACACGCTAGACTTAGGATCTAGTGCCGTAAGGCGTGGGGGTTCGACTCCCTTCACCCGCACTTTCAATGCGGAAGTAGTTCAGTGGTAGAATACGACCTTGCCAAGGTCGGGGTCGCGGGTTCGAATCCCGTCTTCCGCTCCATACAATTGCCGGGGTGGCGGAACTGGCAGACGCACAGGACTTAAAATCCTGCGGTAGGTGACTACCGTACCGGTTCGATTCCGGTTCTCGGCACCAGATATATATATCAAGCAATTTGCGCCCGTAGCTCAATTGGATAGAGCGTCTGACTACGGATCAGAAGGTTGTGGATTCGACTTCTGCCGGGCGCGCCAATAAGTTTTGTTCGGGAAGTAGCTCAGCTTGGTAGAGCACTTGGTTTGGGACCAAGGGGTCGCAGGTTCGAATCCTGTCTTCCCGACCACTTCATGGGGCCTTAGCTCAGCTGGGAGAGCGCCTGCCTTGCACGCAGGAGGTCAGCGGTTCGATCCCGCTAGGCTCCACCAATATAATATATTTTACCCGGCGGCGTAGCTCAGCTGGCTAGAGCGTACGGTTCATACCCGTAAGGTCGGGGGTTCGATCCCCTCTGCCGCCATCCTTGAAGGACCTTTAGCTCAGTTGGTTAGAGCAGACGGCTCATAACCGTCCGGTCGCAGGTTCGAGTCCTGCAAGGTCCACCACTACTTGAATAGATTTCTTACGGAGGAATACCCAAGTCCGGCTGAAGGGATCGGTCTTGAAAACCGACAGGGGTGTTAAAGCCCGCGGGGGTTCGAATCCCTCTTCCTCCGCCATTCTTTTCATCATTGTGGTTAATATATAGGAAAATACGAAAGTTACAACTAATATTATCGTGGGGTAGAGCAAATCACATAACGCAGAATGTGATTTGTGAAATTTACCAAAAGGAAATTTCAACTAACTCCCATAAACAGCTGAATGCGTAGGATTTTAAAATATTACAACTAATATTATCGCGGGGTGGAGCAGTGGTAGCTCGTCGGGCTCATAACCCGAAGGTCGCAGGTTCAAATCCTGCCCCCGCAACCAAAAGGTCCCGTGGTGTAGCGGTTAACATGCCTGCCTGTCACGCAGGAGATCGCCGGTTCGATCCCGGTCGGGACCGCCATTATTATTTTTTACATAACTTATTGATTTGAAGAATAGCGAATTTCTTAAGTAGATAGAGAAATAATGCTTCTACAAGTCCTATGTGGCTCAGTAGCTCAGTCGGTAGAGCAAAGGACTGAAAATCCTTGTGTCGGCGGTTCGATTCCGTCCTGAGCCACCATTCTTTGCGGGTGTAGTTTAGTGGTAAAACCTCAGCCTTCCAAGCTGATGATGAGGGTTCGATTCCCTTCACCCGCTCCATGGGCCTATAGCTCAGCTGGTTAGAGCGCACGCCTGATAAGCGTGAGGTCGGTGGTTCGAGTCCACTTAGGCCCACCATATTCCGCAGTAGCTCAGTGGTAGAGCAATCGGCTGTTAACCGATCGGTCGTAGGTTCGAGTCCTACCTGCGGAGCCAATTTTATACGGGGAAGTACTCAAGTGGCTCAAGAGGCGCCCCTGCTAAGGGCGTAGGTCGCGAAAGCGGCGCGAGGGTTCGAATCCCTCCTTCTCCGCCATATTGTTGGCCCCTTGGTCAAGCGGTTAAGACACCGCCCTTTCACGGCGGTAACACGGGTTCGAATCCCGTAGGGGTCATATTGAAAAAAGCGACATTCAAAATTGAATGTCGCTTTTTTTATAGGTTCTATAATATTTGTTGGGGTATTCACACAAATTCAACAAAAAAAAGCACGTAATCACCATTTCTTTTATACTTGAATTGTCGGAAAACAAGTAAACGAAA
>NZ_JBHTLT010000024.1:0-1152 GCF_042679045.1 Sporosarcina contaminans
CACGACTAACCATAAACCAATCATTGGTGGAGTTGATGACGGTATATGGCGCCGTGTTAAAATCATTCCCTTTAATTTAAGTCTGAAACCACATCAGCGTGATAAGAAACTTGAAGAAAAATTATCCCTTGAAATGCCCGGGATCCTCAATTGGCTTGTGGAGGGGTGTCTGAAATGGCAGCAGTCGGGGTTGAAAGAGCCAAAAGTAGTTACCGATGCAACAGGAAACTATAAAGACGATATGGATATTCTTGCTCCATTCCTGTTGGAATCCTGTTATATTGACGAACCGAAAAATGAATCCATCCAAATAGAAGCAAAAGAACTTTATAACATTTACAACAATTGGTGTTTTAAAGCAGGAGAACGTGCTTTAGGTAATCGATCGTTTTATCGGATGCTCGAAACAAAAGGCTTCGGAAAAACTAAAGGGACCGGAAATAAGACGTTTTTAACAGGAATTACCATAANATGTTAAAAATTCCCAACACTAATATTATCAAGGGTTCAAGTTAGTTATTTTTATAAATAGTTATTTTAGTTATTGGGATTTTTATTCATTTAAAAAATAAAAACAATAAATATATATAGTATATATGGTTTCAGTAACAAGAAGATTCCCGATAACTTTAGTAACTTTTGGGGTTGAAAAACTCTCTAAACCCTTGATATACCAACATTTCAAAGGAGTTATTGAAGCTCTTTCTTTAGTAATTTTTGAAGGTTTCTCGGTAACTTTTCAGTTTTTCAATAACTGTCATAAGGAGGAACTATGATGATTGAAAAATTCATAGAGGAAAACATTGAAAAAGACCTCAACAATTTTGTAAGCTTTTCAGATTTACGAAAAAGATATTTGACTTTTTGTAAGCACTACGATGTGAAACCAGTATCGAAAAATAAATTTGCGCACGACTTGAGTAAGTACAACGTTGGAACGCGCGGTAGAAAAGGAATTAATTACAGCAACATAACCGGTAGGCATAACGTGAGGCTATTACCATGCAAGTATTAAAAATTCTATCTCTCATATGGAAATCCGGCGCTGAAATTTACCGGGATGAATCAGATGGACGATTGGCAATAAATAATGCGAAGAAAATTCCGGCAGGAGTTTTAAAAGCTGCTGAACCTATTTTTAATGACATCGAT
>NZ_JBHTLT010000025.1:0-1134 GCF_042679045.1 Sporosarcina contaminans
CACGACTAACCATAAACCAATCATTGGTGGAGTTGATGACGGTATATGGCGCCGTGTTAAAATCATTCCCTTTAATTTAAGTCTGAAACCACATCAGCGTGATAAAAAACTTGAAGAAAAATTATCACTCGAAATGCCCGGGATCCTCAATTGGCTTGTGGAGGGGTGTCTGAAATGGCAGCAGTCGGGGTTGAAAGAGCCAAAAGTAGTTACCGATGCAACAGGAAACTATAAAGACGATATGGATATTCTTGCTCCATTCCTTTGGGAAGTCTGTTATATCGACGATCCGAAAAACGAATCTATCCAAATCGAAGCGAAAGAGCTTTATAACATTTACAACAATTGGTGTTTTAAAGCAGGAGAACGTGCTTTAGGTAATCGATCGTTTTATCGGATGCTCGAAACAAAAGGCTTCGGAAAAACTAAAGGGACCGGAAATAAGACGTTTTTAACAGGAATTACCATAAAAGAACGTNGTGTTAAAAATTCCCAACACTAATATTATCAAGGGTTCAAGTTAGTTATTTTTAAAAATAGTTATTTTAGTTATTGGTTCTGGTGTTCATTTAAAAAATAAAAACAATAAATAATATATAAGGGTATTAGTACTCGCTAATGGTCCCGGACCGATAACTATAATAACTTTCAGGGCTTGAACCCTTGCGGCTGTAAGGTTAAAAGTGTTTTTTCTTTAATAACTTTCGATAACTTTTGAGTAACTTTCGGATTTTCAGTAACTGTAGGAGGGTTAGACATGATAGAAAAATTTGTTGAAGAAAATATTGAGCGTGATATCAAAAGTTTTGAATTGAGAGATGTCATATACGAGAGATATTTAAAATACTGTAAATTCCATGGATTAGAGCCACTGACAAGAACAAGATTTGGAAAACAGTTGGACAATCTTAATTTAGGTGTGAAGCACGCAAGATTTAGAAATTACATTCGTGAAGTGGGTAGGCAAGGCGTGAGGTTGTTGCCATGCAAGTATTAAAAATTCTATCTCTCATATGGAAATCCGGCGCAGAAATTTACCGGGATGAATCAGATGGACGATTGGCAATAAATAATGCGAAGAAAATTCCGGCAGGAGTTTTAAAAGCTGCTGAACCTATTTTTAATGACATCGAT
>NZ_JBHTLT010000026.1:0-26451 GCF_042679045.1 Sporosarcina contaminans
GGGTAACAAACGCACTTTCTAGACATAAATGAATACTCAGATGAAGGCTGGCAAGCTTATGTATTTTTCATTGCATTCTTCTGCACTTTTATCTTGCAAAACACAGGGGGATGTCTCTGAGAAGCGTTTTCCACATGAACAGGCATACCTGCGACGTTTATAGAAGAGGACCGTTAAACGCTCAAACCACTTGAGGTGCTTGACCTTCTGAATGCGGTAGTCATGGATCTTCTTTGTCATTGCTCCACACGTAGGGCATTTGTGAGGCTGCCTCGGAAGCGAAACGTAAAGTGCGGTCCGCTCCCCAACCTCCTCAACCTTTTCAAGGTTTACACCTTTTAATCCAGGAATATTCATGATAGAATTCATGTGCACGTATCACCTTTCGTTTACTTGTTTCTCGACAATTCAAGTATAAAAGAAATGGTGATTACGTGCTTTTTTTGTTGAATTTGTGTGAATACCCCAACAAATATTATAGAACCATATTTTTAACTGCCAAATCGTACATTACCTACTTGCCAAATACAATCCATGCTCACCTACTAAATCTTACTTGCAAAAAAATCCCCTTAAGTCTCAAAAGACTTAAGGGGATTTCTATAATTCTTAAACTCACCTAAATGAGTAAAAAACTCATCTGAAATTTGTTAGTAAATGCAATTTAATGTTAAGCTTCAATTACAATAGTTTCAGTAGCTGAACCTTTTGTAATTGTTACAACTACTTTACCAGCGTTTTCTTCAGTTCCCTCAGCAACTGTTGCAGTTACACCTTCTGGCAAAGTTATTTCTTCAATAGCATCGCTAACGATTGATAATGTAGTTTCCAAATCAGTATCCCATACTAAGTTCAACGCATCAATTGCTTCTTTTGCAGCTTTAACGTCAGCAACATCTGCTGCTTCATCGATAGTATCCTTAACTGCGTTTAATCTATCTAACAAAGCATCTTTGTCTGTACCTGCAGGCAATTCATTTACTAATGCAAGTGCTGCATTATAAGCTTGAAGTGTTTTAGCGTTTTCAGCATTAGCAACTGCTGCTTTAGCTGCTGTAAGTTTCGCTGCAGACTCCAAAACTTCTGATTTAACAACATTTAGTCGAGCCTGTAATGCTGTTTTTTCTTGGCTATTAGGTAGAGCATTTAGTAAATCTTGTGCAGTATTTACTGCTTCTTGAGTTTTAAGGGTTTCAGCAGAAGCAACTGCAGATCTTGCTGCTACTAATAGAGATGATTCAGATGCTGCTGTTACATTAATTGTACCAGCTTTTAGATCACCATAATCTTTTGCAAGATATTGTGCAGCGCTATATTCTAATACAGGAACTGCTAATCCATCTGCACCACTGATTTTGATATTCACTTTTGTTTCTGTAACTGCGCTTACAGATTGAGCTTTTACAGATCCATCAGTAAATGTGAAATCAACTGATTTCAATACATCTTCATTGATTGCTTTGCTAAATGTTAATTCAACAGTATCAGCAACTCCGTCGTTGTTAACATCTAAAGCTTGAGCAGCAGAGATTGTTACGTCTGTACCTTTTACAGCAGTATCTTTTACTAGAATGAATTTGTAATTATCTCCATTGATTAGAAGTCTTACTTCAGCAAGTTTACCTGCTTCAATTGCAGCATTTACTTCTTTAGCAAATTCATTTTCAGTTAAAGTTTTTGAGCCTACTTCTCTTTCATCAAAGAATGAGACATTCTTATCTTTATAGCTCACTTTATTCTTTCCAGCAAAAGTAATTTCTTTTTTATCTTTGTCAAACTTAGAAACAATACCAAAGTGTTCTGTACCTACATTTTTAGAGGATTCGAACTTAGCTTCAACAGAGTGGCTTCCAAGGTTAATTGGACGCTTATCAGTTGACGATGGTACTGCAGTACCACTTGCTGACACTTTTACTGCTGCATTCTTGTCTCCAATAGAGATAACCTCAATTGAAGGATTGAAACCTGTAATCGTACCTGTTGTGTAGTTACGGTTAGGTGCAACAGTAGTTTCTTTAATAGTACCAGTTCTTGTTGTTTCTCTTACTAAAATGTTGTTATCTCCAGTGTTGGAAATCGTAAATGTAGCGTCAACATCTTTATATCCAGTTGGAAGTGCTTCAACAGCTTTACCACTTTGGTTTGCAGCAATAAATTCAAATTTAGCAACTTCATTACCAGAGAATACTGGTTTTCCAGTTCTCGGTACATTTTTACCACTTGAATCTTTTGCTTTTACAGCTCCAGATGTAAGTTTAGCTTCTGCAAAATATGAAATTGGTGCAATTTTATATGTTTCGCCTTCATCTAAATTACCATCTTTTGCATCAGGAGAGTTTACATCAATCCAAGCAATTGGAGTTGCGTAATCTTTAGGATCATCGCTTCCGATAGTGAATTCTGCTTCACCTTTAGAGTTTGTCTTAACTTGAATTACTCTCTCATTTACATAGTAAGGATCGTCATTTGAGTCGAAATCAATGAATTTCGCATTAGTTACAGTGTTGATATTACGGTCAATATCTTCATTGAATGCAATATTCACAATTTCGTTTGCTGCTGCTTTACCGTCTTTTGTTTTTACGACGACTTTGTATTCACGGCCGTTTTTAACTCCAACTGCTGCTTCTTCTAAGCCATCACGTGTAACATCAATAGTATATTCAGATTGAATAGCTGCAAATGTTACTTTCTCAGCTCTTGCTTGAAGTTTGCTTGCTTCATATTTTTCACGAACGTATTTTGCAGTATCTCTACCACCGTTGTCGATAAAGACAATTGGAGTAACTGCAGTGTTAGAACCCGATACCACAAATACTGCTTCACCTTTTGCATCAGTAGTAACTTCTGCAACTACAGGATCTTCATTGTTCAACAATTGACGTGGGTTTACACCATTGACAGTAGCTTTAGATGCTTTATTAACATTTACATTTACATTTTCTTCAAAAGTTACAAAGAACTTCTGATTCGCAACTGGCTTGCCAGTTTTAGGGTCAAGATAAGTCAGTTTATAAGTTTTATCTTCACCGTTGTTAACGCTGTTTCCTTTTTTATCAGTTGATTCGATAGAAAGGATTGTGTCAACACCCCAGAATACGAAAGCATGGCTACGTACTGTTGGAGCACCTGTTGGGTAAGCAATAACTTCGTCAGTACCTGCAGCGTATTGTGTATAAGAGAATGTTGCAATACCATCTGCATTTGTTACTGCTTCAAATACTTGGTCTTTGTTAAGTGTATTATTTGTATCAGCTTTAACGTTGAACGTTACAGGAATACCTTCTTGTTTAACACCAACATCAGCTGAAATGATCGCTTGCTGACCTGTTTTTCCTTGTACAGATTGAGTAGTGATATCAATCTTAGTAGGCACTACAGCGGATACGCCTTTGAATTTACCGATTTCTTTGCTGTTAAGAGATACAGTATATTCTTTTCCGCCTTCTTGAACTGCAGTTGTCAATACAACTGTTTTGTTGTCAGATTGTTTAACTGCTGCGTTTGAAACAGTCAAACCTTCGATTGTGAAGTTCAAAGAGTTGACGTTTTCAACTGCGTCTTTGAATGTTACTTCAACAGTTGTAGCGTTAACAGCTTTAACCGTTGCGTCTCCTACAACACCAGTTGCAACTTCAGAGTAGTCAGTTTCAATCGCTTTGTTCAAGAATGAAGCGAACTGAGCACGTGTAGTTGTACCTTTAGGGTCGAATGTAGGGTTTGCTGGGTTTGTGATATCGAAGTAGTCAAGTACATCGATCGCTGGACGAGCTTCAGCTTTCGCTTGAGCTAAGTCAACTACGTCTTTTTTGAATTCTTGTCCAGCAACATATGTTGCAAGGTCAATGTTGTGTACGCGGTCGAATGCGCGAACGATAACGATTGCCATGTTTTCACGAGTGATGTTGCCAGCTGGGTCAAGTTTCCCGTCTGGAGTTCCTACGAATAGGCCGTTGTCTTTAACAAGAGCAGCCATTTGTAGAAGCTCGTCGTTAGAAGCAGATGTTAGATCTGCGAAACGTGGGTTAGTTTTGTAGTCAGTTGGAACTGAGTATCCTTCTGCTTTCAACCATTTACCCATCATTTTAACAACGTCAGAACGTGTTAAAGTTTTGTTCGGTTGGAACGAGCCATCAGGGTAACCTGAGATGACACCTTTTGCTACTAGTGCATCGATGGATGCTTTGTGTGAGTTGTTGTCAGCCACATCTGTGAAAGATGCTGCACTTGCAACTGGTGCTACTGCAGATGCTACTAATGCAGCTGATGCAGCGCCAACTACAAACTTACGATACTTCGTTGGTTGGTTAGCCATTGAATAATTTCCTCCTCTGATTAAGAAATAATTTTGTCATCTACCCCACGGCAAAATGGAAGTAGAAGCCATTACAAACTAAAGTATAGATATTAATAGCAGGGATGTCAATTACAAAATGGTATTCTGTCAGATTCATAGAGAAAATGACTATGTAATTTTCCGCTGCTTCTATTATTCTATCGTATTTCAAATTTTTATCAAGTATTTCTACAATATTTCTTCTATTGTTATGAAATTGTCATGTTCGTTATGAATATATTTGTTCTTTAAGAGAAGACTTTCTTTTAAAAATGCAAAAGGACTTGAACAGATGGGAGCTGTTCAAGTCCTTTTGTGCGGTCAACCAACCGTTTTTCGTCCTGCGTGGCGTTTGTTATATATGCTACAGAGGAAATTATCCTTACACTTACGTATTCTATCACCTGTTTTAGTAGATTACAAGTATCATTTCTCTTTTTTACGGATAATTTCAAGTAAAAACTTCGGAAGGTTCATTTGCCGCTTTAGGCGGCTCGGTTCCTTTAATAGTCTGTATAGCCATTCGGCTCCTACTTTTTGAAATGCTGCTGGTGCGCGCTTAACATTGCCTGCTAACACATCAAAGGAACCGCCGACTCCTTGATAAAGCGTCGGGTGCAGTTGGTCGCGGTATTGTTCGATCCATAGCTCTTGTTTCGGTGAGCCCATTGCGACGAATAGAATATCCGGCTTTGCTTCGTTGATCTTTTGAATTACTTTGTTGACGTCTTTTTCGTAGCCGTCTTGTGTGCCAGCTACGATGAGATCTGGATAGGTTTCAATTAACTTTTCGGCGGCAGTTTCCGCAACGCCCGGCTTGGCGCCGTAAAGGAAGATCGGCTTTTTCGTTCTCGCCGCTTCCCTTACGATGCGATCCATCATATCAACGCCTGTTACCCGTGATGTAATGTTGCCTTTTTGAAGCTTTGACGCAATGATGACTCCGATACCGTCCGGAATTTGGAATTCCGCTCTATTTAATAGTGCATGAAGACGTGGATCGTCTTTTGCTTTCATGAGCTTTTCGGGGTTGATGGCAACGACTAACGATTTCTTTTTGTCTTCAATGTTTTGAAAGAGCTTCGGTATGAGTTCATCGTAGTTTTCAGTATTTACGTCAACACCTAATACTTTTTCTTTCATTTAATTGAAAACTCCTACTGGCGAGCCGTCTCCTAATTTATAGTAATGGAAGCCGGCTTGTTCCCATTTCTCACGGCTTAGCGCGTTTTTCGTATCTAACACAAATGGCTTCGGCTCTTTCGTATTCAGCATGTCCGGGCTAAGCTGTTTGAAATCGGTATGATCTGTCGTCAAGATGATCAGATCTGCGTCTTCAATTGCTTCCTCCAATGTCGCCTTTTGAGTCGGGTGCTGCAATTCTTTAATATGCGGATCGAAGGAGGATACTTCAATGCCGTATTGCTGTAACGCATCAATTACTTTTAAAGAAGGGCTTTCGCGCATATCGTCGACGTCGCCTTTAAATGCTAGGCCAAGGATGGCGACTTTGCTGTTGCCCGCTGTGCGTCCGCTTAACAAGCTGTTCGCCTTTTTCGCAACGAATTGCGGCATGGAATCGTTCGTCAAACGTGCTTTATGGATAATATCGGAGTTTTCCGGGTTTAATTCCACAAGGAACCAAGGATCGACTGCGATGCAGTGCCCGCCTACTCCTGGGCCCGGCGTATGGATGTTGACGCGCGGGTGGAAGTTTGCGAAACGGATCGCTTCCCAAATGTCTACGCCGATGTTTTCGGCGATTTTTGCTAATTCGTTGGCGAACGCAATGTTGACATCTCGGTATGTGTTTTCCATAACTTTTACAAGTTCTGCGGTCGTTGCGTCTGTCAGATGGATTTCACCTTGGACGAATGTTTTGTAAAGCAATTTTGTGAGCTCTGCCGATTCTGGTGTAATCCCTCCGACGATCCGGTCGTTGTTCACTAACTCTTCGAAAATTTTGCCCGGGATGACGCGTTCTGGAGAATGTGCAACGAAAAGGTTTTCTCCCAAAGTCAAATTCGATTTGCGAAGCTCCGGCAGCATGACGTTTTCGACTGTTTTTGGCGGTACTGTTGATTCCAGAATGACGAGTGCGCCCGGTTTTAAGTATGGCACGATGGATGCTGTCGCCTGGCGGATGTATTCCAAGTTCGCTGTATTGTCCGGGTTAATGGGCGATGGGACTGCGACGATGTATACTTCTGCTTCTACAGGTGTTGTAGAGACGGTGAAGTACCCTTCGTCGATGGCGCGGTTGAGGCGCTCTTGCAGGCCGTTTTCTTCTATATGTAATTGCTTGTTGGCAATCATGTTCACTGCTTTTTCGTTAATGTCGACGCCGTGCACGTAGACGCCGCTGTTGGCGAACATGACGGCAGTTGGAAGGCCGATGTAACCTAAGCCAACGACGCAAATTTTCTTATCCATTCGTAAATGTTCCTTTCTGTTGGAGCTGAATTTTTATTGGAGGCTGCCGTTCGTTTGGGAGCCTTTTGAGTTTTTCATTTAAAAGACGCATGCCAAATCCATTCGGAGTGACATGCATAGTAGGTTCATGTAAACAACTGTTGATTATAGCATATTTGTTTCAAATGTTCATTTTTCTTTGTTTGTCATTTCACTGTAATTGGTGTGTAAATGCCTTGTTTTGTAGTCCTCCCTGTTTGGTTTTCAAAGCCCGGGTGGACGATGAGGACGTACGAGCCGCCACGTTCCATCGGTTTTTTCGGGGTGATGTCGATGACGTCTTCCCCGTTTGGCTGGATGGCGATTGGTACGGCGATCCCCCCTACTTTGACGAGCTCTACTTTATTGGACGCATGAACGTTTTTTAAGTTCATTTTTTGTGTGAAATGAATGTGAAACGTCTTTTCTTGTGGGCTATGGTCGATCGGCGTAACGGCTTTGTATTTTTGTTCGCTCATCATTTCGTGAATGAGCCGTCCGTGAATTGTCGCTAGTTCAGCATCGTAAGCACATTCGATCGTCGGCTTGACGCCGTTATGATGGATTTCCTTTTTGCTTGGTCCAGTAAATTTGCCAACGGTTAGTTTCAGTGCAGAGCCGTCTTCAAATTCAAAGAACGATTGGACAGTCCCCTTCCCTTTTGTTCGTTCTCCAACGATGACCGCGGCATTTTGATCCGCAACCGATGCCGCTACGATTTCAGATGCCGATGCCGAATAGCGGTTAACTAAAATGTATGTTTGTTTCGGAAATTTTGTTTTGGAAGCGACAGGCTTAATCATTTCGCTGCCTTCCCGTGTTGTCAGTTCATAAGCGTTATGGACACCGTTGAAATGGCCTAATAGTTTTTCGGCGCTTTCCACGTAGCCACCGCCGTTATAGCGGAGGTCGATAATGAGTTTTTTTGCTCCTTCTTTTTTCAACTTGTTGTACTGCTTCGTCACTTCTTCATCCATGTTCGCTGAGAAGGTTTTGATCCGAATGTAGCCGATGTTGCCGTACAGCATGGATGATGAGACGGCAGGAGTATTTATGTCGGAAAGGGCTACGTCATCCGCCCCGACCGATGCAACATACTTGCTGTATTCTTCCGCGGTTAAGTAACGGGAGTATTCATCTAAGGAATCGATCACTTCTTCAATGGTCTTTTTTTCGTGGAGGTCAGCCGGGATGTCTCCATAGTAAAAGTGTTCGACGAAGAATTTAACGTCATCGACGCGTGCTGCTTGTACTGGCAGTGCGATGAACAGGAATGTGATGAGTGCAAAAAAGATTGTTGGGATGAGTTTAGGTAGATGTGTTGCTTTTCTTTGTTTCATTGCCGACAGCCTCCTTTTGTGTATCTTTTTTATTTCTAATTATACCCACTTTGATTCATTAAAGACATGGGGCTGGGAAATAGTTTTATAGATTAGGGATTTTGTAGGGGATGGATGGGGCGGCGTAGGAGTTTGGAGGGGGTGTGGGGACGGGTTATGCGTGGGAGGAGAGGCGTTATGCGGCTGGGGCAAGTGTTTATGAGGGAGTTTTAGGAGTTATGCGTTCGTGGAGGCTGGTATGCGTTTTGGGGTGAGTTTATGCGGTGGCGGATGATGATTATGCGTGGTTTAGTTGATTTATGAGTTTAATAGGGTGGGTATTGGGCATTGTGTGGGCGTGGGGTGGAGTTTCTTTTGGTGTTTGTGATTCGCGATGAATGCTTTTGACAAATTAAGGGGTGGGTTTTGTTATGAGGGGATGTTGTGCGTTGCTGAATAGTCGTTATGAGTAATTCGTGGAGTTTATGCGCTTAGGACGAGGGGGTATGCGGGAGTTTTAGGAGTTATGCGTTCGCGGAGGTTGGTATGCGTTTTGGGAGGAGTTTATGCGGTGGCGGATGATGATTATGCGTGGTTTGATCGATTTATGAGTTTAATAGGATTGGTATTGGGCATTGTGTGGGCGCGGAGGGTTGTTTCTTTTGGAGATTGTGATTCGCGATGAATGCTTTTGACATATTAAGGGGTGGGTTTTGAGTGGCTGGTCTGATTAAAGAATACTTGGGTTGATTCATAAAGAAATATAGGCCGGGCACGGGTTTGTGCCCGGTTTTGTTATTTGGTTGTGAAGATGTGGACCCAGTAAGTATCGCCGTTTTTGTCGGTTGCGTAGCCGATGCCTATGTTGGTGAATTTGGCGTTTAGGATGTTGGCGCGGTGGCCGGTTGAGTTCATCCATCCTTCAACGACGGATTTAGGTGTCGTATAGCCTTGGGCGATGTTTTCCCCATAGCCACTCCATTTGTAATTAAAGTGGTCTAACAGCTGCCCGACTGAGCCGTAGGTTGGCGACTGGTGAGCGAAGTAATTGTTTTTCACCATGTCTTCCGCTTTCACTTGGGCAATTTTGGAAAGTGCTGCGTCTTCCTTCAATGCAGGGATATTTTGCTTTTTGCGTTCTTCATTGACGAGCGGAATCGTGTCAGCTGCTGTTACTTTTGGCGGCTCAGGAATTGAGTATTCTTTATCAACATAACGTTGTTTTTCTTTGTCATAATAGATTTCGCCAGATTTACGTTTGGCATCGAAGTCTATCGTGCGCTGGATGAACGCCGCCATTTGTGCGCGAGTGACATTTTCGTTCGGCTTGAACATGCCACCCTGTTCAGTCGTCGTGATGCCTAATTCTGCGATTGTTGTGATGTAGCCGTAGTAACCGTTGATTTTCCTAACATCAGCAAATGTAATGAGATCATTATCGTCAACAATCATATCGAAGGCGTTCACTAAAATTTTGGCCATTTGCCCCCTTGTGAGTGGATCGTTCGGCTTGAACGCTTCCCCATCGTTAAACACACCTTGTTCAGTGAGCGCCCGGATATGGTTATAGGAGCCGTGCGCTGGCGTGACGTCTTTAAAGTTCAGCTGGAAGTTTTCTGATGGCTTCACTTTGGCAGCAAGCGCAACAATTTTGGCTGCTTGAGCGCGTGTAACAGGTTCGTTCAGTCGATAGGTGCCATCGGGATAGCCGTTGATGATGCCTCGATCCGATATGTTGTCTATTGTTTCGTATGCCCAGTGGCTGCGTGGCACGTCCGTGAAGGTGGCTGCTTTTGCTGGGATTGCTGTTGGGATGAGCAACGCAGCGGATAGAAGGATTGCTGTTGTTGATTTCTTCATAGGATGCACTCTCCTTTTCTATTGTTTCTACTATTATAATGGGAGATTTGTAGAGTTGGGAGTGAAATGGGCTTGGGGAGGAGAATTTTATGCGTTTTGGGCGAGGTTTATGCGCGGGAGGGATGGTGTTATGCGTTTTGGATCATAGTTTTGCGCGGGAGGGATGGCGTTATGCGTTTGGGATTATGGTATTGCGGGTGGGGATGGAGTTATGCGTTTTGGGCGAGGTTTATGCGCGGGAGGGATGACTTTTTGCGTTTTGGGCGGAGGTTATGCGAGGGTGAATCGCAAGCATTATGCGTTTTGGATTGACGTTATGCGCGGATGAATCGCATTATGCGTTTTTGACTGCGGTTATGCGCGGGGGAGATAACTTTATGCGTTTGGAGTGAACTTTATGCGCGGGAGGGATGGCATTATGCGTTTGGGATTATGGTATTGCGGGTGGGGATGGAGTTATGCGTTTTGGGCGAGGTTTATGCGCGGGAGAGATGAGTTTATGCGTTTTGGGCAGAGGTTATGCGAGGGTGAAACACATTATGCGTTTTAGACTGAGGTTTTGCGCGGGGGAGATAACTTTATGCGTTTGAAGTAGACTTTATGCGTTTGGAGTAGACTTTATGCGCGGGAGGGATGAGGTTATGCGTGTGGGAGTGAATTTATGCGTTTTTGGGGAGGTTATGCGCGAGGGGAAGCGATTTATGCGTTTTGGGGAGGTTATGCGCGAGGGGATAAAAGACAAACAGAATCCTACTTAGAGGATTCTGTTTGTCTTTATGCTTCCATCTTGTTTTGTTCGGTTGGTTTGTTTTGCAGAGTTGTTATTGGGCCGGCTTGGAGCATGTAGCTGCCGCCGTCGTGACCTATGATGGATTTTGTTGTTTTTGCGGTTTGGATGATGGCGTCCAGGTTGATGCCTGTAGTTATATGCATGCTTTCGAGTGCATAGACGAGGTCTTCTGTTGCTATATTTCCTGATGCTCCAGGTGCATATGGGCAGCCACCTAATCCGGCGATTGAGCTGTCAAATTTCGTGATGCCTTGTTGCAGAGCGGCGATTACGTTGGCGATTGCAAGTCCGCGCGTATTGTGAAAGTGCATGGAGAACTCCATATTAGGATAGTCCCCTTTTAAAATTTGCAGCAATTCACTCACTTGTTTCGGGTTACCCATGCCTGTTGTGTCGGCTAAGGAAATTTCCGTTATGCCTAACTTGGCATATCGATCTACAATTAAAATAAGTTTTTCGACCGGGACTTCGCCTTCATAGGGACATCCGAATGCAACGGAAATCGAGCCGCTTACTATGACGTTTTCTTTGTTCGCAAACGTGATAATTTTTTCTTGGTTTTGCTGGGCTTCCATTACCGTACAGTTGGCGTTTGAAATACTGTGGGAGTCCGTTGCTGAGAGCATGAGTTTCAGCTTTTTTATTCCGACGCTAACCGCTCTTTCAGCTCCTCTTAAATTGGGGACGAGGGCTCTAAATTGTATATTTGATAATTCTCTCGTGCGATTGACGACTTCTTCTGCGTCTTTTAGCTGTGGGATGGCTTTTGGATGAACAAAAGATGTGATTTCCATTGATTGAATGCCTGTTTTGGCAAGTTCATTTATGATTTTAACTTTCTCATCAGTTGGTATCCACTTTGTTTCAGCCTGGAATCCATCTCGAGGGGCTACTTCACAAATCTCTACTTGTTCAGGTAATGTAAATTGCTTCATTAAATAATCCCCTCCTTCTGAAACTCCCTCATGTCTTCGTTGTTGTACCCTAATTGCGACAGAATTTCTTCGTTATGCTCGCCTAAGTCTGGTGCTCGATGGCGAATTGCACCGGGCGTTTTCGAAAACTTCGGCACAATGCCCGGAACTTTTATCGTGCCTAAACGGGGATGTTCGACTTCGACAATATTTTCCCTCGCCTTATACTGTGGGTTCTCGAATATATCTTCTATTGTTAGAATCGGGCTGACAGGCACTCCAAAAGCATCTAATCTCTCAGTAAGTTCTTTTTGAGTTTTTGATTTAATCCATTCAGAAACGATTTGTTGGACAGCATCATTATGTTTCATTCTTTGTGAATTCGTATAATATCGATCATCATCCAACATATCCTCACGGTCCATCGCTTTTGCCAATCGATCAAATGTCGAGTCTGTGCTGCAAACAAGGACGACAAATTTTCCGTCGCTTGTTTCGTATGTACCTGCCGGACTGGAATGGCCGGAAAGTCCGGG
Organism: Sporosarcina contaminans; assembly: GCF_042679045.1. Taxonomy (NCBI): domain Bacteria; kingdom Bacillati; phylum Bacillota; class Bacilli; order Caryophanales; family Caryophanaceae; genus Sporosarcina; species Sporosarcina contaminans. Next base: position 12,207 of record NZ_JBHTLT010000026.1, read on the forward strand.
ACTTCTTTCTCTCACTTTTCCGGTTTGGTCATACTCGGCGATTAAAAATTCGAACATCCTAAACATCGATTCATATAGGCCCATTTCAACGATTTGTCCTTCTTCTTCATTGTTCATGTCCCGGTTATAAATCGCACTCACTGTAGCAAATGCCGCATAAATTCCCGTTATATAGTCCAATAAAGAATAGGATGGACTGACGGGCGGTCTGTCGGTATACCCCTGAATTGCGGTATGTCCGCTAAATGCCGTCGATGGCGTGCCGAAGCCCGCCTTATCCTTGTATGGCCCTGTTTGACCGTATCCTGAAATTCTTGTCATAATGAGCTTCGGATTGACCTTTTTAAGTTCCTCATAGCCAAGTCCCCATTTTTCTAAAGTACCGGGACGGAAATTTTCAATGAGCACATCATGCTGTTCGATTAATTTCAGGAAGATTTCCCTGCCCCGCTCTTTTCGTATATCCAAAGTGAGTGATTTTTTATTGCGCGACATGCCCGGCCAGCGAAGCGCCTCTTTCCCTTTCCAAGGGCCGACCGTTCGGAGCGTATCGCCTTTCCCCGGGAGTTCGATTTTTACAACCTCCGCCCCTAAATCGCCTAACAGAGTAGCGCCAAACGGAGCAGCAATCATAGTTGAAATGTCTAATACTTTTAAATTTGTTAACGGTCCATAATTTGAAGTGGACAATACCTTCCCCTCCTCATGCTGATATAGGACTTCAGCTATTTTTCTTAAGCAAGTTCACGGAGCCTGTTAATATCGCAGCGCTGCAAAAGTAGAAGACGCTTGTCATACCCATTACACTTGAAATGCCTCCGAGCAGCAGCGGGCCAAGCACTTGGGTCATTTTATTGACTGTCAATCGAACGCCAAGCCCTTCTCCTACTCTTTGAACCGGCAATGCATTGATCGTCATAGAAATGGACAGCGGCTGCCCGATACCCAAACTAAACCCTAATAAGAGCGAAAGGATCGAACAGAGCAATGCGTTTTCAAATAGTGGGAATAAAGAAAACAACAACCCTGCACTTATAATTGTACAAACAATGATTTGGCTTTCATTGAATTTCACTAGCAACGCGGGAAGCACGATTCTAATAATTAAACCCGCAGCCGAGTTCAGTGAAATGATAATACCGATTGCCGTAAGGGAAAATCCTTTATCTACACCTAACAAAGGGAAATAAGCAGTAAATATGTCCTTCGCTAATAAAATCACAGCGCTAATAACAATCGCCCTTCGTAAATCTGCTATTTTCAAAAGGTCGTTCGCCTTTTCTTTGATCGCTTCCCGATCCATTCGTTTCGCTTGAGAAATATTTTTTACATTCAACAGTAGTAGCATAGGAAACGTCATGAAGATGAAAAGTCCCAATATCGCCATGCTGTTGACATAGCTCATCCTTTCAGCAATTAAACCGCCAAGTAACGGGCCGGCAAACTGTCCCGATGCCATACCGATGCTGAAAATGGCAACGAAATAATCTCTCATTTTCTTTTTTGAATGTCTGCCTACAAATGATTGGAAGGCTACGACAAAGATGATTTGCGCCAGTCCACCTATAATTTGCGAACCATAAATACCGGCAATTCCACGGAACAAAAGTGGAAACGATAAAGAAAGACCACCTAAGCCTACACTCGCTAACAACGGTTTCCATTGACCTATTTTATCTATTTTTCTTCCTAAGAAAATCGAGCTTACGAGAGGCAATACAGAAAACAACGTGACCAATAAGCCGATTTCAAAGTACGATGCACCAAGTTCCGATGCATATAACGTAACGATAGGCCGGCTGCCTGCTATGCCGATCATGTACAGAGAAGTGGAAAGTATAATGAACAAGCTTTCTTTTCTTCTATTCAATTGAAGACCCCTCTCTGTATCCGTGTAGCGTTTATGATGCAGCTTGTTCTTTGTTTTTCTTAAAGTACGAAATAAATGGAACAACAAACGTAATAATAGCAACGACTAATAACACTGCTGAAATCGGTCTTGTAAAGAAGATTGTCCAATTATCACCGGACATTAATAATGATTGGTTTAAGCTGGATTCTGCCAATGGTCCTAAAATCAATGCCAAAACAATAGGTGCTACCGGGAAACCATATCTCCTCATAAAGAACGCCAATAACCCAAATATCAGCATGATCCAAACGTCGAACATGTTGTTATTAATCGCGTATGATCCGACAATACTGAGCACTAAAATAATAGGCCCTAAAATAACCGGTTTAATGACTAAAATCTTAGAAAATCCTTTCGCGCCCAATAAACCGAATATAACGACCAAAATATTTGCGATAAGCATACTGAAAAACAATGGATAGACAATGTGGCTGCTCGCTGTAAACAGCTCTGCACCCGGACGCAATCCATGGATGAGCAACCCGCCCAAGAAAATAGCGGATACTGCGTTGCCGGGAATTCCTAAAGAGAGTAATGGAATAAGCGACCCGCCCGTTACGGCATTATTCGAAGATTCAGGAGCCGCAATTCCATGTGGAGACCCTTTACCGAAATCCTCTTTATGCTTGGACCAACGCTTCGCTTCGTTGTAAGCGATAAATGCAGCTGGATCCGAGCCGACTCCGGGAATGATGCCGATTGCGGTTCCTAATAATGAGGATCTTGTCATATTTGGTGTGAGCTGCTTCAATTCTTTAAAGGAAGGTAGCAATTTCCCTTTTACTTTTGGAATATCCGACAAATCGAATACATTTTTTGTAGAGCTTTTTGATGAAAGCATTAAAATGAACGCTTGCGAAGCTGAAAACAGGCCGATCAAGACAGGGATAAGACTAAACCCTTCCAATAAGGCTGGATTGCCGAAAGTGTAGCGGGCGTACCCAATAATCGGGTCCATTCCAACTGTTGCTAAAAAGATTCCTAACGCTCCGGCTAACAGCCCTTTATATGGGTTATTGCCAGCCAAGCTTGAAATGATCGTTAAACCGAATACGGCTAACGCGAAATATTCGGGAGGACCGAACCGTAATGATTGAATTGCTAAAAACGGAGCTAATGTAGATAGAAAGAGAACGCTGACAATCCCTCCAAACCCGGAAGCTACCGCTGCTATTCCTAATGCCTTCGCACTGTATCCTTTCTTTGTCATTTCAAAACCGTCAATAACGGTTGCTGCCGCAGATGGCGTCCCAGGTGTGTTTAATAGAATTGCAGGAATCGAACCAGCATACACCGAGGCACAATAAATGGCCCCTAACAATATCAAACTGGTAGCAGGGTCCATTGAGAACGTAAACGGAATGACAATTGCAAGCGCCATTGTAGAACTTAATCCGGGAAGTGCCCCTGTGAAAATACCAAACAGCACACCGCAAAGAATGATTAGTATATTCGTAAACGTAAATACTGTACCGATCGAACTCATCCATATTTCAAACATTTCATCACCCCTTAAAATAGTGTTTCAAAAATCCCTTGTGGCAATGGAACTCTTAGTAAAACTTGAAAGATCAGCGTTAATGCAAGTGACGTGCCAATCGAAATTGCAATGACATTTTTCACTTTTCGATATTCCGTATACCAAAGGATCGCTGCAATCATACCAACGGCAATTAAGGAAAATCCTAAAACGTTTATGAAAAGCAGAGCCGCTACCGAAATTACAACTAATACAAGCAGTGACAAATATTCAGCCTTATTCGGTACGTATGCATCCGCTTCTTCCTTTTTATTTCCTCCAAAAATTAATCCTAAAGACAATAGAATCATAATGACCGAGAACAATTGCGGCCAAAATTTCGCTTTGTCCGGAAATGAAAAAGCAATAATAAATGTAATGATGCTAAACACGATAGCGATCAGACCGATGATCGTATTAACCTTTTTCATAATTCCTCTCCCCCAAAAGAGAATTTGGGGCTAAGTGCCCCAGTACATTTACTGCCCATAGTTCTCATAGATTTCAACGGATTGGTCAATTACCTCTTGAAACTTTTCGGGATCCCCATATGACAAGTTAATACCGACTTTTTTCATTTGTTCATTGTAAGCGTCACTTTCGACAGCCTGTTTAAACCCTTCATGAAGAATTTTAATGATTTCAGGATCAGTTCCTTTCGGTGCCCCGATTCCTCTCCAAGAAGTTGAAACGACATCGATACCAGATTCAATAGCTGTCGGTATATCTGGTAATTCTTCCGACCTCTCTTCCGAAAGAATGGTCAATACTTTTACATTGCCGCTATGCAACTGACTTTCAAATGCCGAATAACCGCCGTACATGACGTCAACATGACCACCTGCAACAGCAGCTAAAGCCAAGGATTCTCCATCAAATGGGATCGTAGCAACTTCGATATCGGCAGTTTCGGAAACTTGCCGATTGGCAATTGCCGGGTTCGTTTGTGTACCATTCACTCCGACATTAATTTCACCTGGATGTGCTTTTGCGTAGTCTACAAATTCCTCTAACGTATCGTACGGCGCATCTTTACCCGCAATTAAATAAATCGGATCATTCACTACCATAATAATTGGTTCAAAATCATCCACTTTAAAGCTCACATTGTTATATAAAGCATTTCCGACGATGGAAGACGTCATCAAAGTTAATGTGTAGCCATCATTTTTCGCTTTTGCACCTGCAGTTTGTCCGATAGTTCCTCCGCCGCCATCTCGGTTCTCAATGACAACCGACTCTCCTAAAAATTCTTGTGCATGCTGCCCTAAAATTCGCGACGTATTGTCAGCGGAGCCCCCCGCAGAAAACGGGTTAATGATTTTAATCGGTTTTGTCGGGTAATCTGTTGCTCCTTTATTACTTTCTCCATTGGCTTTTTCTGCATTGCAGCCCGTTAAAACCGTAAAAGTAACGAACAACATGGCAAGCAGCAGTCCGTTTAATTTGTTTCTCATACGTCTATTTCCTCCCTTTTGTTCACTTTGTCATTGATCGCTAATATAACTTCCAGCCATGAATCAGGTTTTACAGCCTTGAACGAGTCCCGCAAATTCAAATTTGTAATTGCATCGAGCGTCCCTTTTGTCGCACGTGACATTTTTGATGATAAGTGTGCGTCTTGCAGCATTTTAATTGTTCCATCCAATTCCGATGAACGTCTTGCGGAGTGGATGGCAGTACCCGTTACTAAACGGTTCATCGTCGTTTCGAAATCACTTTTATTCATCGTTTCTGCAATTGAATGAATCACTTGCTCGTCTACGTTATAATGCTTTGCAGCAGTCAACATCTCGACTAATAATGTGGAAATGCCTTTCATAAAAATACTTCTAATCAATTTTGTCGCTGATGCCTCTCCTGCAAAATCGCTAATCTTCGTAACATCCATGCCATACTGTCCAGTTAAACGAATAAATGTATCCGCTCCTAACCCGCTTGCTAGCATAGGAACTTTATGTTTGTAAACAGACAGTGGTCCCATCATGGCGATATCTACAAATTGAATGTTTTTAACTTCGAGCGACTTGCAGACGGCCGCCTTAGTTTCCGGCGATGCGGCGGAGACATCAACGTACAGTTGTTTGTCAGATAAGAACGGCAGCAATGATTGGCATACACTATATGTTTTGTCAGCAGGAACAGCTACGATTATCATGTCCGAATTTGCGGCAACTGCTTCCATCGATTCTTGTAAACGGACAGAAGCTTCGTTCGCTCTTTCTTTAATTAACGGCCCGAAAACGGGATCATCCCATAAGTAGTCAAATGCCTCGATCTGTTGTAACCCTTCTTTCGATAAACCTTGTGCCATTTCATAGGCCGCTTCTCCAAAACCAATAAACCCAAGTTTCAAAACGCTCCCGCCTTCCTCAAAAACCAAATTTCTTCATTTTATCTTTTAACCAATGCGGCTCTGTATTTCCACTCTGTATTTCCACTTTTCTTTTATCCTCATAGGAAAGCTTTTCCTCAGCTTTTTTCAAAACTTGCTCGATTTGCATTTTAGGAACTACTACTACGCCATCTGCATCAGCGACGATTAAATCCCCGGGCGTAACAGATACCCCTCCGCATGAAATTGGAATATTGAACTCCCCTGGTCCATCTTTAAAAGGTCCATTTGGAATGAACCCTCTTGCGTAAATTGGGAAGCGCAGTTCCATTAACGCTTCCTTGTCTCGAACCAATCCATCAATGACAATGCCTTCAAGACCATTTACTTTTGCCGATTCTGCCATCAACTCCCCTAAGTAAGCGTTTGCATGATGTCCTTGACCGTCCGCGACTATTACATAGCCTTTACTTCCTAATTGAATCGCTTGATGCAAAAATAGATTATCGCCAGCCCTCATCTTCACGGTCAATGCGGTGCCTGCAATCGTGTCATTTGTCGTTAGCGGCAATATTCCGTAATCCATCGCACCACTGCATCCCATTGCATCGCTTAATAGTGTAGTTGAAAGCATTTTTGCCCTTTCAATGATTAATGGATCAAGCAATTGGATTTCGCTTTGCTTAACGTTTGGCATTCTTCTTCATCCTTTCTTCGTCGCAACCGGTCAAATTTGTAGTAAATATAACGCCATAAATTTTGAAAGTAATATTTATAACTACGAAAACAGTTTATCACCATCTTAATTATTTGTAAATGGCATTATTCATTTTTATCTAATTTGTCTAACGATTCTTTTATTGCAAAATAAATAGCAGTCAGAGATGTATAATCTCTAACTGCTTTCTGTTAGTTTTTAGGAAATGTCTCCATATGATGATATTTCATACCGATTAAGAGTTCATCAATCTTCGCAAAACGTTCTTTCGTCATTTCTACATCTCTTGATGCGACAGCAGTAATTAAATAATCTACTAAAAAAATCGGAGCAATAATCGAGTTATGAAATGCCAAACTGCTTACATTGCAGTTTAAAACAATATCGGAGTAATTCACAAGCGGTGAGGAATAACTATCTGTAATCGAGATCACTTTAGCATTCCGTGCTTTTGCTGCACGTATAAATTCAATTACTTTGTTTCCGTACCTCGGAAAGCTCGTTGCAATGATTAAATCGTCCGATGTAAAATCAATTACTTTCTCAACCCATTCACCTAAGTCTGCATTGACCAATTCACCTTTTCCAATTAACCTGCTTAAGCCGTAAGATAAGCTATGAGCAACTGGAATCCCACTTCTGATCGCCGTGCAATGGATTCTTTTCGCATTGAAAATGGAATCGAGTACGCTTTCCAATGTCTCTTCCGTAATCATGCTAACCGTTGAATTAATATTGTGGATTTGATTTTCTGCGTTTTTCAACCATAGATTCACATTTTCTTTGTCTTTTAAATTTACTTCTAATCTTGTATTCGGATCCGCTCGGTTTCTTAATAGTTCTTGCAGCCCTTTTTGAAATTCACTATATCCGGAATAGCCTATATTATACGTTAACCTCATAATTGTCGTTGTGCTTGTACCTACGAGTCCAGCAAGTTGATCGACAGTGAGAAACGCTACGTTTACCGGGTTTTTTATTATGTAATCTGCAACCCTTTTTTGTGATTCTGTCAGTTTCGTAATTTGTTCCTTCAAATCCATGATTGGATTAGTCATTCGTTTCACTCCATCTTGTAATTTTTATATCTTTTAACAAAAATAAAGTAAGGTATATTACAAACAGTTTATCATATATCGTCATAACTGTAAAAATATTTACATAGTAAAATATGCTAAAAAACGGAATCCTTTTGAGGGGATTCCGTTCCAGCTTGTTGACAAACGCTCGCATACTACGTTACTCATCTCGCTCGTCCCCTCATGAACCCTAAGTTCTATTCGGGTCTTCGCGCGGGCTCGCAGGAAGTGAGTCATGCAACCGTTGCCAATCGAACGGCGAAGGGTTCGATTTGCCGTATTTCTGCGTTCTTTGCAGAAATTAAGGCACCTCTAGGACGTGGCGTTCTTAGGTTGCCTTCCTTGACAAGCGTTTTCAAGCCAAGCTGGGCAAACATCTATCTCATGACTATAAACCATAAAAAGACTGTAGACAAAGTGAAAAGATACTTTGTCTACAGTCTGAAACGGAATCCTTTTGATGGGATTCCGTTCTTTATTCAAAATCGATAAGCTTCTCGCTTGATAGCAAGGCTGCCGATAATGTAGGCGATGAATGATAGGACGACTGGCAAGGTGACGGTGTGGACACCGAATAGGTCGCCGTTTGCTGTGTTATAGAAGTGGATCACAATATAGGATGCCATGCCGGTGATCATGCTTAGGATGGCTCCGTATTTGTTGCCGTATTTCCAATAGAGGCCTAAGATAATTGGCCAGATGAAAGCTGCTTCGAGTCCCCCGAATGCAAATAAGTTGAGGAAGATGAGCAAGTCGGGCGGCTGCAAGGCCAATAGGAAGACGATGATACCTAAGATGCCGGTGACGCCTATGCTAATTCGTTTCACCGATTTTTCTGTAGCTTCCGGTTTAATGAAGTTCAAGTAAACATCTTTGACGATTGCTGAGCTAACTAATAGCAACAGTGAATCGACAGTCGACATGATGGCTGCCATAGGCGCGGCTAATACGATTCCCGCTAACCACGGCGGCAAGATTTCAAGCGCAAGCAGCGGAATGACTTTATCAGCTACTTCGATGCCCGGCAAAACGGGACGTGCGAAAACGCCGATCAAATGCATGTTCAGCATAATAATACCAGTGACAATCGTGCCGATGATAAGTGCTCGGTGCATAGCGCGCGAGCTTTTATAGCTCATGGCACGGACTGCCATTTGCGGAAGGCCGACGACCCCGACGCCGACTAAAATCCAAAATGAGGAGACGTAGGCGGCTGTTAGACTGCCGTCCGCTCCGAATGGCGTAACGAGATTCGGATTTTCATTCAACAAGTCTTGCATAATGGCCGGGATTCCGCCCCCAGCGATGATAACGCCAATTAATAGGACGAGTGTGCCGACTACCATAATCGCTCCTTGAACAGCATCCGTTACAGCGACTGCACGAAAGCCCCCAATGATGACATATACTAAGACTGAAATCGCAAAAATGAAAAGTGACGTCGTATACTGTAAGCCTGTAAGCGATTCGATCAGCCGTCCGCCCCCGACCCATTGTGCAGTCATTGCGGAAAAAAGGAATATGATAATAGCGATCGCTGATAGAATCGCAACTGCAGAACTTTTGTAGCGCACTTTCAGGAAGTCGATCATCGTGACGGCATTATATTTGCGGCCTAAGATGGCGAATTTCTTCCCTAAGATGAGCAAAACGAAATAGCCCGTAACAACTTGAATCATCGCTAATAAAACCCAGCCGAAGCCGACTGTATAAGCGGTGCCCGGACCACCTAAGAAGCTGGATGCGCTCCCGTATGTAGCGACCATCGTCATCGCTAAAACGAAACCGCCTAATTCACGTCCGCCTAAAAAATAGTCTTGGAGGAAGCCGGATTTCGCCGCCACGGATTTGGATGACAGCAGCCCGATGACGAAAATGCCAATCAGGAAAATGGCAAGTGGAATAATGACGCCCAAGTTCATGGTGCTTCCTCCCCTTCCTCCTCAAACGAAACTTCTTTTAAGAAGAATTTCGTGATGACAATGACAAGTGCTGATATGAGCACGAAGCCAACGACGCAGCTATAGAAAAACCAATCGGGTAAGCCGAAAATGTAATTGTACTCTTCGACAGGCCTTGATCCTAACCCATAGGCAAAGCCGAACCACCAAATGAAGTTGATGATGGCAAGTATGATGCCAATCCATGCTTCCCGATGGGCAATTTTAAAGCGCGGATCGATCGGCTCGTTATGCGCTGATTCGTTGTGCGGCATTTTAGGCATTTTTGCGACTGCTCCTTTCTGAATGATTGTTTGTTAGATTGTGTCATTCGTGTCATTTCTGTGTCTATGGGATTGATTATACAGCATTAATTCAGATGTGGGAGAGGATTTTTGGGAGTTTTGCTTGTTGGGGGCGATTCTGTGCGGGAGCTGGAAGGGTTATGCGGAGCAGGGTTTGCGTGTGAGGCCAGCCGTTAGGCGTGCGGGCGAGAAGTTATGCGGGGTTTGGTTGAGTTTTGCGCGTGGGGTGGGCGTTATGAGGGATTAGAGTGAGTTATGCTCTTGGACTGAAGTTTATGCGTTTGGGGAGCGCGTTTTGCGCGCGGGTGAGAAGTTATGCGGGGGTTGGCTGAGTTTTGCGCGGGGGGTGGGCGTTTTGAGAGCTTTAGTGAGTTTTTGCTCTTGGACTGAAGTTTATGCGTTTTTGGGAACGAGTTTTGCGTGCGGATGAGAAGTTATGCGGGGTTTGGTTGAGTTTTGCGCGGGGGGTGGGCGTTTTGAGGGCTTGAGTGCGTTTTTGCTCTTGGAATGAGGTTTATGCGTTTGGGGAGCGCGTTTTGCGCGCGGGTGAGAAGTTATGCGGGGTTTGGTTGAGTTTTGCACGCGGGGTGGGCGTTTTGAGGGCTTGAGTGAGTTTTTGCTCTTGGAATGAGGTTTATGCGTTTGGGGAGCGCGTTTTGCGCGCGGGTGAGAAGTTATGCGGGGTTTGGTTGAGTTTTGCGCGTGGGGTGGGAGTTATGAGGGCTTGAGTGAGTTTTTGCTCTTGGAATGAGGTTTATGCGTTTTGGTAGCGCGTTTTGCGCGCGGGTGAGAAGTTATGCGGGCTTTGGCTGAGTTTTGCGCGCGGGCTGGACTTTATGTGTTTTTAAAAAGTGTTTTTCGATTGGTCAGTAACGTAATTGTTTTGTTGGGAATTATGTGCAGAGGTAGGATTTTTGGGGGATTTAGATTAATTTCGTTAGGGCCTTTGGTTGGCATAGTCGCGGGGATTTGGCTGTCTATCAGTGAAGCGTAGGTCGTGAGAAATGGTTTTTACAAATTTAGGTTTCCTTTAGGACAGCTACAGTAGGCTTGGGTCATTTGCCTCCTGCGGATTTGATAGACTTTCTTCGTATTTTTTGGTATACTTTTGATATGAAATCTATACATTAAGAATGACCGATTGGTGGTGGTGCACCAATCGGTCAGTAATGAGATTGTATCGCTGCAAAGGCGATCGGCACATCACGGAGTAAACCGCTCATGTCCCTATGCTATGTGGCGGTTTACTTTTTTTTCGTAAAAGTGTACGACAATGCAAGGAGTGTTACAATTAGCCCCGAGAAGGCAATCATTAAATTCAATGCTTCGTATATCGTCATGCGCATCAACTCCTTTCCCTCTTGATTTCGAGAGCTCTTGGATCTTGATGTGCCTGCCGCCCATGTACATAACTATTCCATTACTTCATTTAATTATACCACACATACGTTCGTATTAATATAGAGAAGCCTAAAAACGCCCCTTTTCTGGAGCGTTTTTTTATTTTTATTGAGCCGCAAATTCCTTTTTAAATATATAATGCGCCGCTTTTCGTTCCCCGATTACTTGCAGGTTTGTTTTAGCAAGGAGACCACGTGCAACGTGGCGGTTATCGATTTTCGTAAAGTAGCGGAATTCACGGTTTGTCATTTTGGGTTGGATAAGCAAAAACCAATCTTCGACGGCTTTTTGGTGTTCGGTTTGTCCGGAGTGCTGACAATGAGCGCAATTCCATTTTTTCTTTGCCCATTGCATGCCGATCCGGTCGCAATTCGGGCAAATGACTCCCGGAGTAATGTCATTGATGTCGATGCCGTATTTTTCCGTTAGTGGAGAGATTGTGTATTCTTTATGTTGCTGGAGCATTTCTCTCGACAGTTTAGCAATCATTTGTTTCTTTAGGATTTCGTTTTGAACGTTCAGCTCGCGAAAATAGGATGGCGCTTCGTAGGTGAATGCGATTTTCATCTCTGGTTCACTGTTTTGGAATTCAATCTCGTTATCGTGTTTGAATATGATGAGTCCGCTAATCGGTATATCGATATTGCGAGATTTGAGCCATTGCTGCAGGAAATGAATCTTCCGTTCAACTTCAACGATTGGGCTGCGCACTACTTTACGGTCGCCGTTCGGATATACTTTAATGAATTGGGTGGGAGATGATGTGATGACCGTTTTGTAAGAGTAGTTTTTCACTTCGGTGACAACAATTTCTGAAGGTGTGATGAGCAAGGAGTCAATTTGGAAATAGAAGCCATTTTGTTTCAAGTATAGATCGTGCAGGATAGCGTGCGGATATGCTGGCGTAAATTCGGTCATGTATTTGTCGTACTCTTGCTCGCCTTCATAGCCAGCCTTGTATTGATATAGTTCTTTTTGGATTTCGGATTGCTTTTCGTGACTGGCCGGCAATCGGCGGGTCAAGGAAAGCAATCCTTTTAGTTCGTTTGGCATTGTCCGTTTTTTGTAAAGCATTTGATCACCTCTTCTATAGTTTACATGTGGATTTCCTTACTTGGAATACTTTCGGTGAAGCTTGTAATTTAAGCTCTTTTACGGGTTTGAAATTTATTTTTGCGGGATTCCTGCGGGTAAAAATTTGATTTTGAGAGTCGTGGGGATAGTATGTTAGTAGATTTTATGCGTTCTTATCTCGGATTATGCGTAAGAGTGAAAATTTTTAATTGTTTTTTTGAGTATGCGGTATGTAATAGTTTTGCGTCGCAGATAAGCGTTTCGGGAGGCGGTTTATGCGTCGATGTTTTTTGCGTTTGGTCGCGGAGGAATGTGTTTGTCTAAGTTTTAGTGAGTCGCGATGAATGCTTTTGACAAATTAGAGGGTTGATTGGCGGGAATATGGATGGGCTGGGAGCAGGAGATGCGAAGGCGTTTACCGGGAGGAATATGCGCGTTTGTTGGCCGTTTTGCGTTTTGAGGAGGATTTATGAGTTGTTGCTTTGGGTTATGCGGGGCGGGACGGGGGTATGCGTGATTCATTCGATTTATGCGGGGCGGGACGGGGTTTTGCGTGATTCATTCGATTTATGCGTTTGGGGATGACGTTTATGCGTGATTCTTTCAATTTATGCGTTTGGGGATGACGTTTATGAGTGATTCACTCAATTTATGCGTTTGGGGATGACGTTTATGAGTGATTCACTCAATTTATGCGTTTGGGGATGACGTTTATGAGTGATTCTTTCAATTTATGCGTTTTGGGACGGGGTTTTGCGTGATTCACTCAATTTATGCGCTTTGGGACGGGGTTTTGCGTGATTCTTTCTATTTATGCGTTTGGGGATGAGGTTTATGCGTGATTCTTTCTATTTATGCGTTTGGGGATGCAAATAACCGCCGGGTGGGCGGTTATTGGGTGCAGTATTGGTAGATGGCTGCTGTGGCGATGCAGTCGCCGATTGCGTCGTGGGCGTCGTGTTCTAATTGGAGGTATTTGGTCAGTGTTGTTAGTTTGTGATTGGGTGTGTCGGTGATCGTTTTGCGTGCTATTTTGACAGTGTCTATGACGGTGTATTCTGGGATTTTGATGCCTTCGATGCTTTCGAGTGCGTATAGGAACCCCATGTCAAATGATGCGTTATGGGCAATGATTGGCAAGTCACCGATGAATTCGATGAGTTCTTCGATTTTGTTTTCAATGGTCGGAGCCCATTGGACCATTTCATTCGTGATGCCGGTGAGTCGTGTAATATTGGGAGGGATGTGCCGTTCAGGGTTAATGAATGTGTTGAGCAATCCAGTTTGCTCATGATTGTTGAATTTTAGGGCTCCAATTTGAATGATGCGGTCAGCACCCGCTCGGAAGCCTGTCGTTTCAAAGTCCAAAACGATATAGTCTTTCACATTCCTCGTCGTTGTTTTATATTTCTTCGTTCGAGCTGCGCGTCTTGCTCCCCAATTTTGCATATTGGATTTCTGCAGGAGGAGTTCGTTCGCCTTGTGATTTGAACTCATCTATGATGCACATCCTTTACTCTATTCCTTCCATTCTACTACTCTATTGCACCTTTCTTCTACTAATAAACTCAATCCTATTCAATTTGCTAATTAATTGTCGTAATTCCAAACCTGTTTTCCACAATTACCCGAAGTAGAGTTTCCCATAGACGAAGTCAGGAGTTCCTACAAGCTATATGGTCGTGCCTATCGTCCTTCTATCCGAGCTCTTTTTAATAGTGTACTTTTGTATGGAAGTTGTAAAAATATAGAGCGATTCAATAGAGGCTGTTTTTGAATACGAACAATTGACATTTCACATGCCGAATTCTCCCACTACATATGTAAACACGTTGCGATGATGGTATTCAAAGGACTACGAAAGCTGTTCGTTACATATGCGGCAATGCATTTAATCCTCTCCCTTATCGATTGCAAAATAGAACGGGGCTGTCCAATAAGTCCCTAAAATAGAACAGGTGG